>CANHVD010000186.1 GCA_947463775.1 Planctomycetaceae bacterium
TCCATTTTTCCGCGTCGAGTACTTCGCTCAAAAGCATCTGTTGAGTCACCAGAGTCGATCGCTGCAGTTCTTCGCCTGTCTCCGATCGACTTCAGCCAGGATTAACCGTCAGGCATCCTTTAAAATCCGTTTATGCCGATCGCCTTATACCAGCGCCAAACTTCGCTCCATCATCGTCAGGGCCTGCCAAAGGTTGGCCTGAGTCCACAACAGTGGCGTAATGTCGTTTGGAATCCAGACGCCTTTTTCGCAGAAGTATGATTCTGGACAACGGTACTGCGGGAATCGAGCATTCGCCGGAGTCAGCTGCGACAGTGAACGTCGAAGCGATTCAAGTTGCAACGCCAGAGATTCAGGTTTCCTATCCGACTGATAACGTTGTCCATGGATGCACGACACGATCGGATCAAAGATGCACCACTGTGCTTCCATGCCCGGCTTCAACAGTGAATCGCGAGCATCGAGGTTATCACTGAAATCCGCCGTGCGCTGTTCGGCCCCCAGCAGATCTCGATAATCCGCGCACCAGTAGGAATCGCCCAGATATCTGCGAATCCCATACGGTCCCTGAAGATGTGTTTTCACGTCCGACAGGATCTGATCTTCCAGTGTTCGATCATTGATCACATTCAGCGGATACATCAGGAAAAGTAGTGCGGCGTCGTATCGTCGATTTTTTGAGGGGTCGTTTTGAATGCATTCGCTCGGCAGAATTGTCTGAAGGGCGTCACGACACTTCGAGATCAGGCCGTCAACATCCTGAACAGAGATTGGATGAGAAGCTGTTGCCAATTTTGAGTTCACTGCCGGCTGGTTCATCAGTTTGCGCAGAGAATCCAGGCCGGCCAAAGCACACCCGATACTTGATGCTGCAACCTTGCGGACTTCTTCCCAATGACCGCTGTCTTCATCCTTCCAGACTTCAACCACCATCCAATACCGCACTAACTGAGCGATCAGGGTCCAGTCGGTTGCCGCGATGCTCAGATGGTGTCGCTCAACGAGCTCACAAATGAGCCACAGTAGATACCCCAAAGCATCGTTCTGGGCGTGAGACCATTTCTCCGACAGTTCGCTCAGGTCTGAGCCATTGAAACGGATGTGAGGCCGATTCATTGGCTCCTGGAAGTCAGTTCGTCCCTCAATGATGTCGACAAAGCGAAGGCGATGTTTGGCGTAGAACTGGGTAATCGAGTTCACGCATTGTAGTGGGATGCCAGGATCATTCTGCACGGCCAGATGAGCCCATGCGATCTGAATATTGTCGCGGAGCCAGATGTTGCGATAGCCGGTCAGTTCAAAGTCACCGCCCTCGCCTGCCGCAGCTGAGAACAATCCGTTTTCCAGCGTGGGAAAGCAGAATGTCCCCTTTTCTGTCAGGAACGACTTGATACGACTTATGTCATCAAGTGTGGGAGAATCCGAAACCCATTTCGATGAAGGGACGACTTCTAAATCCATGACCACAGCAAACCCTTCACACCTGAGACGGCTCCCGTCGACGGAGCGACGGGTGTACTGTACGCCCGTCGCTCCGCCGACGGGATCATATTGCGACATGAATCAACCACGTCGCTCTGCACCAGAACAGCCGTGTTGTATCCGACACGTTCTCTCTGAGAAGACCAACTCACGGTAACGAGCGTTACCAGGAATCCACCGATTTACGGCAGAACAAGTGACACTGGTTCAAAGTCCACTTTCGTGACCTTTCCGGCCTCGACGCGAATCAGAAGCTTTCTGTGGATGTAACCTTTTCGTTCATGCCACACTCTAAACTCATGTTCGCCTGGCGGCAGATTCGGGATGACAAAGTCTCCTTCGGAGTTTGTCTTTGTTGCGTAAGGATGATCCACAATAAGCCAATAGGCTGACTTCCAGGGTTGGAAATCACAGGCGACTTTGAATGGCAATGATTCAGCGGTGGTGAGTTTGACTTTTTGAGCTTGAGGCCCCATTACACCCGGTGCAATATGTAAATTGACAGGCTTATTTTTAAGGGGATAGGTGTGAACATTGCTGACAACAGCGTCAGCATTTGCGATCGAAATCGTTTGGCCAGTTCGAGCGACAAGGGTGTGGGGGACAAACTGGGATCCCTTTTGGCCGAAGCCGACAGGGTCGGTCGGAGGTTCAATCAGATCTGGATGAATACTGGCGGGACGTTTCGACATCCAGACGAAAATGTTTTCAACACCGCCAGTCATTGCGTTTACTTTGAGATCTTCGGCAGGAACACCCTGCGGGATTCCCTTCCCCGGATTCGCCTTGGCCACAAGCTCGGGACGATACTGTGAAGTTGCGTCGTCGGCAGTGATCCTGCCATAGATTGTTCCCCAGTTTCCTTCGGGGGCATCAATGTCATCCCTTGTGAACAGTGGGGCTTCAACGACTTCATCGAAGCGGGGACTTGTCGCGGCGATCATGCGTGGTGCCATGTCCCGCTTCTCGAGGCTTACAGATGGAACATCTCCGTTGAGCTTGAATGGAATCACGACCGGATCGTGTTCAGGAATCATGTCAACGCAATGCAACTCATATTCGCCCGCCGGTAAAAAACAATTCAACGTGGCTAACGTTGCGTACTTGCTAGCTTCTACAACAGCTTTGGTCTCAGCCAGTGTTCGCTGCTCCTTGTCAACAATGATCCAGCGAAATGATCGCGGAGGATTCTCGCTGTTGAAGGTGTACGATGTCTTCAAATGAACAAGCGGCTGCAGGTCTAACTCCAGCGGTGCTCCAAGTTTCGACAGAGGCACAAATGAAAAACACCCATATTGATACTTTCGCTCAAAGGCAAACAGTGTCAAAGTCGGCTCAGGATCCTTTTGAAGGAGCGTGCTCGATGTATGAGGCGACTTCAGATGGAACTCACCTCGATTGTTACTCCAGTCCTGCCCTGCATCCGTTTCAGTGCGAATAGGAAATTCCGGAAGTCCGCTTTTGCAGAAAACCAGGGGCTCTGACGACAGCCATGTGTCGCTCACGGTTTTGTGGCCACGAATCAGTGTTCGCCCTGACGTCACGGGGAGCATGACGATCGTCTGGGGAGTATTCGGCATCCCTTTCCAAAGCGTCGTACGAAATCCTTCCGCGCTGACTTCAAGAGAGCATTTGGGTGCTGTCAGTGAAGGCAGTTTTGCGATGCCATTGACATCGGTCTTAAAGACTTTCAGTTCGTCCTTTGTGTTCGTTGAAGACAGGACAATGGCTTTGGCGACGGGCTTCTGAAGATGATCCACGACCGTGACGGGAAAGTCGTCGTTGCGTTGTGGTTCATCCGCGACTGCACTCAGTCCCACTATCGCCAGTAACGCCAGCAGCTGATGCATGAAGAATTTCCGGAACGCGGTGTGGAAAAATCCGTCTTTTTCAACCGGCAGTGGAGGTACTCTCCAATAAGATCCGGGATACCTTTATTGGCCGAGATACACCGTCAGCCACTCCGCCATGCGTTCAAACGACTGTTCCGAAACGCTGTGGCCTTCATGATGATTCAGGAGCCCAAGTCGAGTCGGTTCGCCATACAAGTTCCAGACGGGAAGCGCCGCATTAATCAGAGGCCAGCTACGATCACCATCGGCCGCTCCCGGACCAGTTTCGCCTCCCAGAATCAGAAAGGGGCGCGGAGCAATCAGACCCAGTAACTGATGATGGTTTAGCGGAAACTCCGGATCTCGAATGGCTTCACCGAGATACCAGGATGCATCCCAGTTTGTTGATCGAAATCCAATTCCACCCTCGCTGGCTGCCGCCGCTTTAATTCGTTCATCGAAGGCCGCAAGATACAGAGCTTCCTTTGCACCAAGCGAATGACCAATCGCACCAATTCGTGCGCGATCGACCTGTGGCAGAGATTCCAGAACATCGATACCACGCATGGCATCGTACAGCATCTTGGCCATGCCGGTTGTTTTCGGATGTCGCTCTCGGTGTTTTGCAACGGCTTCATTCAGGCTGCTGACGTCCTGCCAAAGAAAGCAGCGAGGACAGAAAACGATGAAGCCTCGTTGGGCCAGTGTGAGTCCGAATTGTTTTGTATCCTGCCCGCTGATTCCGGCAATGTCATCGATGGTTGCGTTTGTCGTTGGGTGCATGGCCAACACTGCAGGATACTTTGCTTTGCTATCCACCGCCGCTTTCGGTACCAGCAAGTAGCCTTCGACAAAGATCCCGGGTTCGCCTTCATAGCGGACCAGTTGTCGAGTAATCGTGGGGAGCGACTCCGTCTTGAGAATCTCCAGGGCTACTGTGGGACGAGGCTCCGGCATCGGTCCCAGGAACTTGATCCATCGATCATGGATTGTTTTGCGGTGCTTCTCCCACTCCTGAATCGTCGTAACAGGTTTTCCGTCCGAGTCCCGCAGAAGCGTCTCAACCTTGCCGAGATTCTCCACCACTGGGATCACCGGAGCTGATGTTACCTCTTTGAGCCATGGAACATCATCCGCATTTCCGCTCGCTGAGGAGAGTATCGCACCGGCGACAAACGCAGCCGAATATCTGACCATGGATCGAATCACGTTCCATGATCCGCGATCACTGAAATTGCTCATACATACTCCTCGACAGACGCAATGAAAACCGCCTGGCGTGAGTGTCAGGTATCTCGGCTTAAGGAGTCAAGGCACGAGTGGCGAGGAATCTTCCGGCAAGTTGCAGAACCATACACGTTGACGAGAATCTGTTTTGTAATTGAACGTGAAGTTCTTTCTGCTCATCAGAGGGGTAGAAAGAAGACCGCAGTTTCCCCGGAAAATCATGAATAATCGCGTGCTTTTGTAAAAATGCCCCTCGGGAACCAAAGTTGCGGATTGAATCTCCAGCAATTCTGTGGCAATACTCAGTAAGGTGTTCTTGTGTATAGACTTTACTGATTGATGGCCTCCGACAGAGCGTACCAGGTTGGATTCTTCGGTTTCATCATTCTTAATGCTTATTGCCAGTTCAAACGGTGTTTTTCGAGGGGAAAACACACTGAAGGAAACTCGAAATGAAGCGACGTTCGCCTGTCTTGCGTCGATCCCCGTCATCTGGGTTCACATTGATTGAACTGTTGGTTGTCATTGCAATCATCGCAATTCTCATCGCCTTGCTACTGCCAGCTGTTCAGCAGGCTCGCGAGGCCGCTCGTCGAACGCAGTGCAAGAATAATCTGAAGCAGATTGCCCTTGCCGCTCATAACTTTCACGACATTTACGAGAGATTTCCTGCCGCAAACATCATGGAATGGCATAACGAGACCGGTCGAGATGGAGTTTTTGAGCCCGTGACTGCGGGGTATCCAGATCCGGACACATCACCTGGAATCGGAGTTTTGCCACAGTTGCTGCCCCAGCTTGAACAGGCGAATCTCTATGCAAAAATGGGGACGACAACGGGATTTGATGACCACTATCTCGCTGGGAGTGTTGTTGGGAACTACAAGACTCCGGGAGCGGCGTGGTACAACGATGCGGCCTCATTTGCTCTGGCACAAACAAGAATGCCGATGTTCGAGTGTCCCTCTGATCCGCAGGCGGGCAAGGATTTTGTTTTGTGGCATGGTTCAGGGTATTTCCCTGCGTCAGAGATCTACTGCACCAGTGGCTTCGTCGTGTTCGGCATTGGTGATCCGAGTGATGATAATCTGAAAGCAACCAACTATGTCGGTGTCGGAGGATTGATCGGTGGCGGTCGCTGCAGCGTCCAATGGGACCTGAATGGTGATGGTTCAGTCGACGTTCCCAATCTCCATGACTGGAAAGGCGTCTTCAGTGTCTCAAGATTGAAGGTCAGCTTTCGGGATTTGACCAGAGGCACCAGCAACGTGCTGATGTTTGGCGAAGCCACCGGTGGAAAAAGTCTGGGGTTTTCGTGGATGGGGGCGAATTTCATTCCTTCTGTCTGGAACAAGTATGTTGACAGCGCGGGGGTTCCGGATCCTGCTAATCCGAATCCAGCCAATCTCACCTCGACTGATGCAGCTTATGGTTTCAGTAGCTTTCATACGGGCGGCTATCAATTTGCACTGGGTGATGGTTCCGTTCGATTCATCTCGGAAAACATGGACAAGAACACCTATTGGGCAATTTCCGCGATGTCCAATAGCTGGGTGAACGGCGAATTCTGATTCCGAAAAGTGTGGTCTCTTTATGTCTCGAATCCTTCTGGCGATTTGCCTGATCAGCAGCATCTGTGGTTGTGGAGGAAGTGGTCAGCCGGAAGAGCCGACCAATCCGGACCCACCGCCGGGAGCCAGGTTCAGCGGATCCTCAGCCAACAGCAAGACAAGAATTGGTGAGAAATAGGACCGTGCAGGATTTCAGCGTTTGAAGACCAGTCTGAGACTGCACCTCACGGAGGCAGTCTCTTTTTGTCTATGCCTGAATGGCCTCTTTAGGCCGTTATGCACAGGGAAGTGTGCGGAAAATCATAGCAAATATGTCGCCACTTCCGGGATTCGCGTCAGGTTCGATCTTGACCGAAAATCGTAAAACAAGCAGAGTCCAGAAGGCTGGGTGCCAGAGATCGGCAAGGAATGCCTGTCCAGCCTGATTGTTGATTGAGCCCTGCCCTGCCTGTTTCGCTGGAAACTGATGGGATGCTGACCCCGATTCACCTGCCATGGAAGGATGGTGAAAAATGCAGATTCGACGTATGGCCTCTGGCCTGTTTATTCTCGCGTATCTGATGTGCCTTGCCTGGGGCGTCGGCGCCCATGCGCTGAAAGTTGGTCTGGCCGGCAATACAACCAGCTATTTCTGTGTCTGGGATATGTTCTGTGGCTGGCAGGCCTATGACAATCGGACTCGCATCATCGGAGAAGACTCCAACGGAAACTACTACGCCGTCGAAGAGCCGTGGGGGGCCTTCACTCCGTTCGGTAACGTCGCGCGAGTTAACTATGACGTCAGCAACAATCTGATTTCGCGACACATCAAGAATGTGCTTGACCATTCGCAACATGTCGGGATTGATCGTGTCTATGTGGTCCAGGAGATCTGGCCCAAGCAGTTCAATGTTCCGGACCGGCTGTGGTCTCATTATTTCCATGAACCCAAAGACAAAACATCCTATTACAACCTGCGTGCAATTTGTGATGCCAGCGGGATGCCGGTCGAAAGTTATCCGGATTGGTTTAATGCTCAGACCCTCAACGGCATCGCCGACAATCCGCGACTGCAGCGGGCAGCGGAACGGGCAACACCGTATTACAACACATTTTTCAATCCGAGTGAGTTGAAGGCACGGCGATCGACGTTTCGAAGTTCTGCCGACGGGCTGAATACAAACTGAATTGATTCTCAGAGATTAGCTAAGACACGGCGATCAGCTTTTGTTCTGTCAGCAGGAGGCTTAGGGCATGAAAACAACAACATCAGGGACCTCATGGTTCGGCGGTCTGAAGGCATTCTTCTTCGCAGAGCAGTCACCGTATGGTCTTGCCCTCGTTCGAATGTTTCTGACATCAGTCGCGCTCGTGCCGATGATTCGCAGGTTTCCGCGCGTGCGTGAACTGTTCTCCTCCGACGGCGCGCCGCAGCAGTTGGCAGAGCTATTCGGACAGGGACGACCACTTCCTGAGCTTCCTCCGGCATTTGCGGCGGCTCTTTATGGCGTCATGATCTTCGCTCTGATCTGCGGGGTCTTTGGCTTCAGAACTCGCATGGCATTCCTGATTGGAACGCCTTTGTACCTCTACTTCAACCTGCTGGATGCTGTCAGCACGATGACGAAGTACTCGGTCATAGCTTCGCATATGTTTCTGATGCTGACTCTTTCCAACTGCGGGTCTGTCTGGTCCATTGATGCCATTCTGCGGCGTTGGAAAGAAGGACCGGCAGCGACTGCGATCCCTCCGCGATTCCCCGTCTGGCCAGCTCGTCTGATTCAAATGTTGTTCTGCTTTGTTTACTTCGGCGCCGCCATTACCAAGATTCAGACTCAGGCATTTTTCAGCGGCGAGCAGATGCGTTACTGGATGCTCAGCAACTGGAACTATTCCAATCCGTTTGGTGAAGTGCTTGCCATGTGGACACCGGTGCTGTTGGCCTGTGGATACTTCACCGTTGTCTGGGAGATCACCTTCCCGTTTCTCGCCTGGCGTCCGGCAGGACGCTACTTTGCACTGGGGGTCGGTATCCTGTTTCATATCATGACATGGATCACTCTGGGCCTCTACATTTTTCCGCTGATCTGTATCAGCGGCTATTTGTCGTTTCTGATGGAAGATGACATCGTAGCCATTCGACGTTTCGTACACCGGCTCCGTATTCCCACATCACTGCTTGGATTCCCTCGATTCGCGATCGCTCGAATGATTGAAATGCGCCCGCAATCTGTGCCCTCCTCAATTCTGTGGATTGGCCTCGCTGTTGTGGTGGCGGTTGCATCAGCAGAAGCGGATTATCGCATTGATGTCTACGGAATTCGCAGAAACAATGGGCCGCTGGCTCTGCAAAAGATCGACAGCCGTGAAGCTTTGGCAATGATCAATAATCCGAAGCCACTTCGCGAGAAGGATAAGTTCTTCTCGTTCGATATTGGAAACATGATGGTCGGTGGGCAGCTGGGCAATCGACGAACCACATTTGAATTTGGCGACACGATTATCGCTCATTGCAATATTAATCCACCTCACGAAGACATGTGGGTCGATTGCGTTGTTGAAGATTCAGATGGTCGCATTGTCGACAGCTCAGGGCAGTATGTGACTCGTGAGCAGCTATTTGCGAACTTCAATTACGATGCCGGAAACAAGCTGGTTCCTGGTGAATACTGGATGGTGCTGAAGAGTTCCGGCAATGAGGTTGCCCGTCGCCCGTTTACTCTCACCGGTGATCCCCAATCACTTCCAACGATGAGCGATTTTGTGACGAACTGATCGGGAGGTGTTTCAGCAATTCTCCCCGAGTCCTCTCCAGAACGGCCGGCATTACTCAGCGGTCAGGCCATTCTTCTGTCGATCCAGTTTGGGGATGATCCTGAACTGGTCCAATTGACTACAGAGGCCGATGTCCGAGTCGTATCCGAGGCTCACGAGGTTTCTTCCCCCCTGCGTATCACGCATTGCTAAAGCCAAACACTCGCATACTGCGCCATGCTGATCTGCCGGGTCAGTCCCGCCTTGTGCGACGTCTGCAACTTTCTTTCGCCACAGCGACCATGCCATAACCGCGCTGTCGTTAAGAACCCATCTCCTGGAGACTTCGCTTTCGGACGCGTCGTTCGCGATCAATTCATCAACAATCGCTCCGGCAAACAGTACGTCCTCACCCGTGACGATCCCGTCAGTGCCTGCGCAAATGAGATGAGTGTCGCGTTGCTCCTGAAGTAGCCGATCAGCGATCACCGCACGATTCAGGAAGGCTCCAATCAAAATTGTTGCGGCAGGCGATGCTTTCAGAATCGCTTTGGTTCCATTGGTCGTGGTGAAGACGACGGTCCGACCAGCGACAGCGGCTGTGCTGTACTCCGCAGGAGAATTCCCAAATTCGAATCCCTGAATCTTCACCCCGCCTCGTTCGCCACCCAGAATTATTGACTCGTTGGGTGACTGTTCTCGCAGGCGAAACGCTTCTTCGGTGGTCCCGCATGGGATCACTCGCGTGGCTCCGTTCTGCA
>CANHVD010000187.1 GCA_947463775.1 Planctomycetaceae bacterium
CACGCTTTTGTACAGACCGATGATTCAACCGCCCCAAACCTCACTGTAGTTCCATCGCCTGAAGTATCGGACTGGATGACTGCAGAACCGAATCGCCCAAGTCGTGATTTATGGCCAGGCCCTTTGTTTTTCTGTCTGGTTGTCGGGGCAGTCGCCACATTGAGCGTGATGATCGCACGCTGCCTGCAATGTCTGCGAAGTATTCACCGCCATCGCACCACTGAGTTCGACGACCCGCTGAATGAACGCCTGCAGATGCTGTCGAAAAAACTGCGTCTCCGCCGAGTGCCTCGCATCATCGTATCGGACGTGCTTTGCGGCCCGGCTGTGCTGGGAGTTTTGCGACATACGATTGTTTTGCCGCGATGTTTGCTGCAAACAAGTAGGTCCTTTCTGCCGGAAAGGACTCTCGCCGAAGGCGAACCTGCGCGACTGGCATTAGAGAATGCAGGCATGCTAGAAGGCCCCGAGTGCACTCAGGTCGCGGCCAGCCGCGAAGTCCTGCCCGGCAGGCAGGACCTACCAAAACCGCTGCCCGGCAGGCAGGACCTACCAAAACCGCTGCCCGGCAGGCAGGACCTACCAAAACCGCTGCCCGGCAGGCAGGACTTACAGTATCTCGATCCCATCCTCGCCCACGAACTCCTCCACATCCGTCGCGGAGATCTGCGAACAGGCCTGCTGCAGGCCATCGTTCAAAGTCTGTGGTGGTTTCATCCGGCCGTGTGGCTCTGCAACCGCTGGCTGTCGCGAGAAGCCGAGCGATGTTGTGACGAACAAGTCGTCGCAGAACTTGGCTGTTCACCGGCTCAATACGCCCGCAGCCTGTTGTCAGTCATTGAAAGCAAACACGTACTGCAACCGATCCCTGTGTTCCCCGGCATGAAGCCTGTGGAAATCACATCTCAACGCATGGAGCGAATCATGTCCCTGAAAACCGGACTCAGAAAACAAACCCCACTCTGGTGCTGGCTGGCTGTTGCTGGGTTGGCGATTGTTGTGCTGCCGGGAGCAATCGCAAAGCCACAGTCGGACGAGAGCGTTGTCGAAGCACAACCAAAGGAGATGGCCTTACCTCAAGAGACGAAGGCAGCGGATGTCGCTGAGGTCGAAGTCTCAACGAAGACCTACCTCGTTGGCGACCTGGTCGAACGCCTTGCAAAAGAACAGAACCTTTCTTTGGACCAGGCAAGAGAAAGTTTGTTACAGATCTTTCAATCCTCTGTCGTGCCGGTACACCGTCATGATGTTCAAGGCGCCCCAGCCCCTCCTGTGCCGCCGCAGCAGCCATCGCCGCCTGTAGATTTATCTCCCCAAGTCATCCCGATGACCGGAGCCATTTCATCTTCAGCCACTGCAATTACAGTGTTGTCGTCATACGCTATCGACGGCGATCGAATAGTCGTTGTTCAGTCCGCTGCGGGACATGCGACTCTACAGCAATACATCGACGCAGTCCGCCAGTACGGATTCACTACGTTTCAGGTCACCGCTCGGTACATCATGGGGCCACCCGAAGAGATCAACTCCTTGATGGAGTCTCTGCAACTGGAGAAGCCGTTTCCCAAAGCAGCCGAAGGCGAAACCGTTGCAAAATCATCGCAGTCTGAAAAGCAGGCCCCACAATCGGCGGCCACGTTTTGCGTCGGTACCACGGGCATCGTTTCCATGGAGGAAGCTCGAAAGATAGAAGAACTGGCGCGTTCAAAGGCAGACTGTTTGTCGATTCAGTGTCCAAAGGTCAGCGCGATTAACGGTCAAGTCGCAACGATCCAAACCGGTGAAACAAAACCGTTCATCGTGGGATTCAAAGAGAACGATGAGCCCATGATTCGTACGGTGGTCGAAGGGTTGACGCTGCTTGTTATTCCGAAGGTCGTGGATAAGGGTCTTTTTCAACTAAAGTCAGCGGCGTGTCTCGAAGGCACATCTGAGCAGCGCCTGATTGCCACGACAGGACGAGTGACCGCGACACCGAAGATGTTCACTTTGCCAGCCATCACCCAAAAACGGCTTCAGACGACGGTCGAACTGCAGGAAAATCAGGCGTTTCTGCAATCAGGGATGATCACGACCGAAGGAGGAAAGTCGCGAGCTTTTCTCGCCGTCCTGGAGGCCAAACTCATCGCTCCTGAGGTGGCGGGAAAGGCCGTCGAAAAGGAAGGCAAAGGAGAAACCCTGAGAGCCTCCGGAGGGAATCCATGCAAAAGTGCAACAGAGCTAAAAAGCCTGATTCGCCTGCACGAAGATTTCATTGTGTCGCCTGATCTAAAGCTTACAAGCAACACACTGCTGGGCTTCTGCAATGACAAAGAGATATTGCTGGGCAATGTCCTGGAAGGGGCACTGCAGAAAATGGATACCCTCCATGCCGTTCCGCTTAACAAGCGGCAGACAATTCTGTGCAGCCTCGTTGAAAAGCGGCTTCCAGCATACTTGTACGATCAGCTCGTGCTTTATGAATTCGAATCTGTTGTTCCAGCGGAACGCAAAATCGCGATCCGCGATAGCGTGGAATCCGAATTCACCGAGTTTATGGAGCAATTCCAGATACGCGAGAAGGCCAACAACGCGGAAGATTTCAGTCGCATAGTTACAGAGAAGGGAAGTTCTGTCGAAAACATGCGGGAGTCATTTTTTCGCACGAGAATTGTTACTGACTATGTGCAGTCACTCCCTGCGGAGTCGCCACTCCGTGATCGTACCGCAATCGAGAGTCATTGCCGTCAGTTGATGTTTGAAGCTCGACTGCGTCAAAAGATCTCGTTGAGTGAGAATGGCTCTTCTCTTGCATCTGTTATCAACGATCTTGACGAAAGGTATCGTGTCCCTATCGCGCGGAATGCAATATTACAAGGTGATCGAAAACTCACCGTCACTGAGCAGTTCGTCGATCAACCTCTGCTGGAGGTGCTAAAAAAGATAGTCGTTCCACATGGATTTCGAGTTGTTGTCGGACAGGAAGAGATCCTTATCACCGCACTAGCGCCGGAGAAATCTGCTTCAGTGGCAATGCCTCCTGAGCAATTGATTGTACTCACCTACAATGTCGCCGACCTCGTCACACCAATTGGGCGCACTGATGCAAAAATGGATTCTGCGCCACTTGTTGAGCTGATCAAAACGTCGATTGAACCGGAGTCATGGGAAACGGGACGTGGAACAATTAGTCCGCATTTAGAGACGATCTCCCTCGTGATTCGTCAGACTGAAAATGGACACGACGGCATCCAAAAAATCCTTTCACAGCTTCGAAAGTCGTACGACAGTGTCAAGATATCCTGTCGTTTAATGAAGCTTACGGCGGATTCCCATTTGAAGGGGCTGGAGCAGCGATGTTCATTACACGCCTTGATCGGCGGGCAACGGTGGGCTCTGCTGACGAAAAGTCGCAGCGAGGAGCTTCAGAAATTCCTGACGGACGAGAAGGTCGACATGCTTTCGTGTCCTGCCATCGTGACGATCTCCGGACAACCTGCTTTGATCGAAGTGGGGGTTGACTCAGAATCCGCAGTCAACGGATTTCGGCTGTCGGCCAATCCGCATTTGATTGCTGACAGCAATGTCATTCGCCTGAACCACTCGGTCCAAATAGGCGAAATGAAACCGGACTCAAAAGTTACGTCGCATGAGTCGCTCGTCGGTTCCGGGCAAACTCTGGTCTTGCTGATCGAACAGTCGGGCAAGGCCGATGTAACACCCGATCGCTATGCTGTGCTGCTGACACCCGAGCACTTGAAGGAAGAGGAGGAGAAGGCCGAAGCCAAACAACCCTCAGCGACACAGTCCGAAGCAGTATTGAAGCCATAAACACAGCGAGCGGCTGGGCGTCAGCCCTCCGTGTCTCCCTGAACTTTGACTCGTTCATTGTAGTCAGCGTTCTGGTCAGCGCCCCATCAAGTTAAGCCGAAAGCCTTTGTGATTCGGCCCAAGGGGCCAGCAACATGTCAGCCCAGGGCAACGCCCTGGGAACGAGATCCACCGTAATTATTAAGCCCTGAAAGGGCGGAACAAATCGTGTTCATGATTTCATTCGTCCGTTTGTCATGAATTTGTGCCGCGCCGTTGGGGCTTTGCATTCTTTGATTTCATACCAAGGGCGTTGCCCCTCGCTGAGTTCTGGTTGCCCCATTCGGGGCGGAATCGCAGATTTCGTTTGGTGAAATCATCGCCGGATTCACAGGATTCGAGCTCACACGGGGCGGCTTTTATCCACGTTTATGGATTCCCTTGCCCCAAGGCTGATGTGCATGAGCTTTTCAATCTGTATCACGATAATGCCGACGCGCACTCTGCAGCGCGGAAACGAAAAATGCCCCGGAAGCAATCACGCTTCCGGGGCATATGATAGAATGCTACGAGTCGCCTCTCTTTAGGCTGAGCTCAATTTACGGCAACGCAATGGTCTTCAGATTCTGAGGACCACCTTCAGCCTGCACGAGAACCAGCGCTGACGTTTCATTCAGCTTGTCCAACTGCACCACTCCCGCCATGGATTCAACGGTTTCATACTTCTGTCCGGCACTGCCGCCACCGCTGACGGGCTCTGTCAGGCCTTTGTTTTCTTTCAGGCCCGCTGTTGTAATCTTCATAACGCCGCGAGCACTGTTGCTGAGCAATAGATATTCAGCTCCGTCTTTCGAATAGCTGATCATGTCGAGTGGACGATTGCGGTTGCCCAGTTCTGCCACAGTCGTTGCCTTGACCTTTTCGCCGGAGGCTGACAATTCCTTGACCGGAATCTTCACCAGCGGCGTACAAACATAGGCTCCCAAAATGCTTGGTTCGCCATCAATCATCATGGCCACGAAGGTTCTCATCGCTGAAGAATCTTCGCTCTTGCCATGAGCCGCATGATAAATCTCAACGCCAATGCCTTTGTCGGCATCGGCGAACGGAAAGCTAATCTCTCGCACGGTTGATGCTGACTGAGCAGTGCTAAGTCCTGACACCAACAGCTTGTTCTCGAAGAACGCGATATCGGTGATGGAGTCAGTCCGACGATTTTGAGCTCGTCGACCTTCACCAACGACCTTGTCTTCCGGAGCGTTGGCCAGTGCCGCCTTCGAAAACTTGATGTCCTTCAGCGACAGCTCGGAAATCTTGCCTGCTCCATCGATCTGCACGAGGGCTGCGTGGTCGTCGGCCGTAACTGCAACGAATGCAGCTCCGGTGCGAGGATTCACGGCCACATCATTGACTTCCACCTTTTTGGCGTGCAGTTCATTGGCGATTGCTGTGGGCAGATCGTCAATGTTGATTGAGGCGGCTGCTGCATCGCCTTCGGTGTTGCCAGTTGCAATCGCGAACACCGTGGCGTTCTTCGCATCACCGACAAACAGAATGTCTTCAGGGCCAAACGCCAGAGTTGTGGCGGACTTCAGTTCTGGAGTTCCCGGCTTAAGTCCCCAAACATCGGCTGCAGTGGCGACATTGATCGCAGAAAAAAACAGTGCGGCGGCAAGGCTGACGCGTTTCAGTAACATGACGATTTCCTCAGTTGGGCAGGCTATTTGGGAATAGGCTTAGTCTACCCATGCAATATGTGCGGTCCGTGCTCAATCGTCAAGCTGCTCTGCCCTTGACTGGACAGCGCAACACACTGCCTTCTCCCCCTCGGGGGAGAAGGTGGCCGATAGGCCGGATGAGGGGGCTTTCATTGATGGTAGCGTTGTAAAGCGGCCCTCTCCCCCAGTTTTTTTCGAGAAAGCTGCCTTGGGGCCCCACGCAGCATCCGCAAAAAACTGGGCGAGAGGGGGAGGCATGGCGATGTGTAGTGCTCTTAATACAGCGACTCAGTCGGCAGCAGGTCATCCTGACAACGTTCAGCCGCCAGACGTGCAACAGCAAAGGCCGGCGCGGAACGACTGACGTTGCGAACAAACATTTCCGACAGATTATGGACGGCCGCGAAGCTGGATTCACCCACCTCCTGAATCACTCGTTCCGCCAGCCAGGCACCACTTCCGCTGATCACCGCATGAATCTTTGTCACGCTCGAATCCGCCACTAACTTGCGAACATACTGGCAGCGGTTCTTCACCGCTACGGTAATCTGCTGAAGCTGCTGCTCAGCAATGTGCTCGGCAATCTTCACCAACTGAGATTCTGATAGCTCCGTCGCATCGCAGCAAAGCATATGAGCCAGGCGGTTTAGCGAAGCTTCACGAGTCAAAGGCCTCCCGTCAGCGGTTTCGCAGCTGCCTGCATCCGCCATGATATCACCCGTCAGCAGATGGACGTCCAATGCCGTCGCAAACAACTCGGCGGCAACAGGAATCTGGCAGACGTGAATCGGACCGCCATCGTCTTCCTCTGGCGAAAGCGGTACCGTCTGTACGATCGCACAAACAGGAGTTCGCCCGACACCAGTGTAGAGCAGCTCCGATGCAGCCAGTCGCTCCAGATCCGTGCGGCCTTCCGGAATCGGCAGGCCATCGATCAGAGGAATAATGTCCGTCGTTGTGGAACCGATATCGATCAGCACAGCCGGCCCGGAGGGAGCTGCTCGACCCGCCCATGTTGCCAGGGCATGCCAGTTGGAAGCGCCGGCCAGTTGAGGCAGTTCTATTGCATCAGCCGCTTCTGCAAATTCGCCCGAGGTCAGCCAGACTCGAATCAGAGATCCTGCGAAGACCCCCTGCACAGCTTCAATGATGAACTGAACGCCTTCGGCCTTGGTCTGAAAACAGTCCGCAAGTTCCGCCGTCATCGTTAACGCTACGATATCCGGAGCAGCGTCGCGATAAAGCGGCAGCTGCTTCAGAATCCCGCGCAGGCCATCGCGATTCTGCCAGATTGCAAAGCTGATGCTGACGGATTCACCATCGGCAGTGGAAGCCTTGATATTTGCTCCACCAATATCCAGTCCAAGGACTCGCACGCTTTGCTGTTCTCCAGTGATGTTACGCGATTGCCGCAAGATTTAGGTTCAGATGTCGATGCGTGTCTGGTGAAGAGGCAAACACTAATCCGTAGGTTGGACATTCTTGTCCGACGGACTTTTTCGGGATGGAATGCGGCCCCGTTTAACGGCAAGCCGCAGGCGTCGGCGAAATCTTGCGACAACGCCTGCGGCTTACCGCTAAACGATGAAATCACCGACTTGCTATCGCATCCCAGCTGATCACGGTGCCACTCGACACCGAACTAACGCTACCAGCCCAGCACATGAGCAAAGATTAGTGGCGCAACAATGGTCGCATCTGATTCGATGATAAACTTCGGCGTATCAACACCCAGTTTACCCCAGGTGATCTTTTCGTTCGGAACCGCGCCCGAGTAACTGCCGTAGCTCGTTGTTGAATCGCTGATCTGACAGAAGTAACCCCATAGTGGCACGCTGTCACGCTGCAGGTCCTGATGCAGCATTGGCACGACGCAGATCGGGAAGTCACCTGCGATGCCGCCACCAATCTGAAACATGCCGATCGAATTCTTCATGCTGGCCTCAGTGTAAAACTCGGCCAGCCATGTCATGTATTCGATCCCGGTACGAACGGTGTGAACATTCTTTATGTCACCGCGAATTACTGCGGCTGCGTACATGTTGCCCAGCGTTGCATCTTCCCAGCCCGGCACGATGATCGGCAGATTCTTTTCGGCCGCTGCCAGCATCCATGAGTCCTTTGGATCAATCTGGTAGAACTCCTGATACTTGCCGCTTAGCAGTACCTGATAGAAGAATTCGTGAGGGAAGAATCGCTTACCGGCCTGATCGGCAGCGGTCCAAACTTCCAGCATCGCCGTTTCCATGCGGCGCATCGCTTCGCCTTCTGGAATACAGGTATCGGTCACTCGATTCATGTGACGATCGAGCAGATCCTGTTCGTCCTGTGGCGACAACTGGCGATAGTGAGGAACTCGTTCGTAGTAATCATGAGCCACGAGGTTGAAGACGTCCTCTTCGAGATTCGCTCCGGTGCAGGAGATAAGATGCACCTTGTCCTGACGAATCATCTCAGCCAGCGACAATCCCAGTTCCGCAGTGCTCATCGCACCGGCCAGAGTAATCATCATCTTGCCACCGGAGGCGAGGTGCTGATGATAGCCCTTGGCCGCATCAATCAACGCGGCCGCGTTGAAGTGGCGATAGTGGTGGTTGATAAAACGAGTAACCGAGCCGTCAGCTTGCTGGGAATGAGCCATTGCAGAAATTTCGTCTTCCGGGGTCATGAAAATCAGACAGAGACTCCCCTGACGCCGCCGAACATCCGAGCGGTCTTCCCAAAGTCCGCGGCTAGCCAGTGTGAGTTGCGGAATGTTACCGGACGCAAGGCCCCATGCCACGCTTCTGGAAGGTCGCCGTTCAAAATGCCCCTGAAATGACAATGTGAATGGGACTTCGCCGAACCGTGGTTTGGCGAGAAGTGTCGGTGTTCCCCGAGCGAAGACTTTTCGACGATACCGGTTTTTCCGAGGGAATCTGTCCCGCCCGTCAAAAACTGGGACTCCCGCGACGCATCGCCTTGCGAACGTCCCTCCATTCGATTAGTTTCCGCCTCCCACAGAGCAGCAAGCCCAACGATTTCCTTGTTGTGGCAAGTTGGCTTGGTGGAAAATTCAGGTACCCGCCGGAGTGGCGGAATGGCAGACGCGCTGGATTCAAAATCCAGTTAGAGTAACATCTAGTGCGGGTTCGACCCCCGCCTCCGGTACTTGATTAGAACGCAGACTTACGAAGTCGCCCGCAGGACCCCGAAAAACATTGAGTTTTTCGGGGTCCTTCTTTTTTCTACGTTTGCCTTTTGTGACCATCTCGGCTGCTTCTGTGCCACTTGGTATTTCATGATTGGCTCCTGCCGTTCGTCGCCACGCTCTGTGTTTGCTCGGGCGTTTTCTGACAACGTGTGAAATCTCCGCTGCAACGCTGGATAAATCTACATGCTGATGTGTAGTATTGTGGGCTGGCATCGACGACTGGTCTTGCAAAATTGTTGCTTCGATTGAGTCCTGTTAGCGGGGAAGTTAGCCATGAGAATCCTGCATATCCGGCAGATGCACGCCGCTATTCTGACGAGCTTTATTGCACTGATGCTCGACCCCTCTGAAGTACGACCGGCCGAAGACGAGTTTGAAAAGGCGCCGATTCTCTATAGCCAAAGCAAGCCGCAGAATCGCGTCTCAGTCCTTCAGGAAAGACTAAATCAGGGCGAAGTGGAAATCCCTTACTCGAAAACAATGGGTTACCTGCCTGCACTGCTAAAGGCACTCGAGGTTCCCGTTGAATCGCAGGTTCTGGTGTTCTCCAAGACCAGCCTGCAGATGATGCGGATCTCTCCGCGAAAGCCGAGGGCGATCTTCTTTAACGATGACGTCTATGTAGGCTACTGTCAGTCTGGAGAGGTGGTGGAAATATCAGTTTCTGATCCCTTGCTGGGTGCCGTGTTCTATACGCTCGATCAGCAGGAGGGTGAAACGCCGGCCATTATCCGCAGAACAGAAAACTGTCTCGTCTGTCACAGTTCGTCGCGGATGGAAGGCGTGCCGGGTCACGTTATCCGCTCTTTATACGTCGAGTCCGGCGGACAGCCCCTGATGTCAGCGGGAGGTCGCACCGTTGATCATACGACACCTATCGAAGATCGCTGGGGCGGATGGTAC
>CANHVD010000188.1 GCA_947463775.1 Planctomycetaceae bacterium
CCAATCTTAGCGCCCGGGTGAATGTCGATGCCGGTATCGCGATGAGCCCACTCTGTCATGATCCGTGGCAGATAAGGAACGCCCAGCGTCAAAAGCTCGTGCGCAATTCGATAAATGGTAATTGCTTCGATGCCGGGATAGCAGAGCACAATCTCTTCAGGAGTCTTTGCCGCAGGATCTCCGTTGAATGCGGCCGCCACGTCGCTGTTAAGGGTCTGCTGAAGTTCGGGAAGCCGATGCAGAAATCGATCGGTCAGAATTGAAGCCGCTGGTGCGGCGGAGACGGCTTCGTATTCGTGGTGCAAACGCAGCTGCACCTGACGCGAATGAACCAGCGCTCGACTAATCTCAATTCTCAGCCGCGACTGAATCCGCGCCAGCGACGCCAGATACTCTGACGTCGCAGCACCCGGTTGCAGACGGCGATTCCCATGCACTCCGGGAAACAACAATTCACGAATATCGTGAACGATGGCCATTACGCTGTCCACGCTTGGCAACGGCGTCGATTCGGGACACACACCGCCACAACACCCAAGCTGTTCCAGCAGAGTGTTGGCGATCTGTTCCAGCGACCTTTGCTCAGCAGCGTTTTGGGACATGGTGTTTCTCAAGTATTCCCTGAAAGTAGTCTGTCCTGGTCGTCAGCGGCAGGACGCTCACGGCCAGTCGGTTTAGAGGGCACCAGGACATGTTGCGAGTCCAGTGCTGCCTTCCGTTCAGCGAAAGCCACAGCCCTCCGCCCCTGCAAGATCGGCATCGCGGTCGCCTGTTCTGCATTCTCAGAACAACAGGTGCAGACGGATCCTGTGTCTCAGCCACTACGTCATGCGCAGGTCTGTTCATCGTGTGCATCCTGCCAAAGCTACTTCATCGGAAAACTTTGAAGGCCGGAGAAACCTGGAACCGAAACCTCGATCTGGGTAAGGCTGCCCATCTGAAACCGCCAGCTTGGCTCAGGAACATGGATTCTGAGCGGCTGAGAAATAAGAATGTTGTCTCTGAGGTTTGATGTGGCTCAAGCTCCCTCTCTGTCCGCGTCCTCGCAGAAATATCTGGGATCCGCGGAATCGTTGAATCGCTCGCGTCGGTTAAGTTTGCTTCGCGAACAACTCGTTCGGGAAAACCGTCGTTCGGCCGCACCGTTCAGTCATCCACTCGCCAGCCGTGGTCCGCTTCACGCACTCTGCAATCAGATCCGTGATGTGTCACGAATTGCCGATGCAATCGCCATCAGCGCGGATTCAGCCAGTGATGGGCGTCTGCAGGAACTCTGCTCGGACCTGCGACGATTATTGCAGACCCAACAACGCTGGACGGAACGCCTCGAGAATCAGATCTGGCGACTGGAAACTCAGGGAAAACTCATGCGACGTCTGCAGCAGGTGCTGCAACACGGTTCGCCGGGAACCGATCAGATCTGGGAGTTGTGTGAGCTGATCGCTCGAGAAACGCAGGCGATTCCCGAGGGAATTCTGTTGCTCCCTGAGCCGGGACATCGCTTCACGATTGCTCAGGATGGCCCCAATGGATTCGCGGCCAGAACCATCGAGAAAGCTCGTTTGTGTGTCTTCGCAGGGATGTCCATTCTGCCAGACATCCGTGGTGCAGAATTGGTTGCGGCCACGTTCTTATCCTGCATCAATCAACGGACAGGTGTCTTTCCCGGATCGCCGGATACTCTTCCCGATGCCGATCGACAGGCATTCCAGCAGCTCTCCGACGCGCTGGAAGGATCGTCGATCGCACGTCCATTGAGTTCTGACGGCGTGAGGTTGGTCAATGTCGCGACAGATTTCCCTGAGTACTTTGAGCAGCATGCTCAGAATGCGGCTGAGAACCTTGTTCCCCCGGCGATCCGTGAATGTTACTCCGCGTTGACAGAATCATGGCCGTCATCGTTGCACCATGATGAGGCGTCTCAGGAGATGGCTAGATCACTTTGTGCAGCGCTGGGCCTGACAGGGCCAACGGAATCAGTAGCTCGGACGTGCCATGAAGACGGAGATGAAAAGCTCGTGCTGTTCCACAAACTCCGCTGGCACGAGGGTGAAACATCCAGCGAATCCGAGGCGAACTCCAGCTTCGATTCATCTTCATTTACCGAGCAGCCTTCCAAGGCGATCCGTCGTCCTCGATTCTTGCAGTCGACTTCCGGCGCTGGCGCAAGCTCACGGTTTCGAGTCTTTTCTGAAGAGTGATTTTTCTGCACGACTTCGGCGATCTTTGCCGATTGACGAGAAGCAGAGATGATCGGAGTAAGCGTCGAGGACATCGAAGACCGGTTCGACTGCCCGATACAACCGATACAAGCCTGCAGGATGTTGGGTGAGTGTGGACGTACTTTTCAAATGAAACGGGAAGCAAACCTCTCGTGGATACGGAATCCGCCGACAATCCGACGAACGACTACTGGAGCGAAGCGCGAACTCCGCTTTCCAGTCTGTTGTTCCTGTTGCCATGGATCGCCATCTATGAATTGGGTGTGATTGCCATCGGTCAGGATCAGCCGGATGCCGTTCGCAATGGTGCGGATTTCTGGATGCGATCGCTGCTCACGCGAGCCGGCGTTGGTCAGGTTCTACTGCCCTTGATTGTGATTGGCATGCTGCTGGGCTGGCATCTGGCTCGTAGAAATCCTTGGCGCATTCGTCTGGAAACTCAATTTGGAATGCTCGCGGAAAGCATACTGCTGGCGATTGTGCTGATCGCGGTTGGGCAGTTTCACGATCTTCTGTTTCGTCAGATCAATGCCGCACCTCATGCCGATGCGTTACTTTCGCACGCGGTAGGCGGGTCCATCGGCCAGGCCGTTTCCTTTATTGGTGCAGGTGTTTACGAAGAGGTCATGTTCCGGCTGTTGCTGGTACCCGCGGCGTTTCTGGCGTTTCGGATGTTTGAGTTTCCGCCGAAGTGGGCAGCGGTGATGTCGGCGGTATCCACCAGTTTCCTGTTTGCACTGGCTCACCATATCGGCCCTTCCGCCGATGCGTTCAATCTCTTCGCGTTTTCGTTCCGAGCGGCGGCGGGACTCTTTTTCGCGACGGTGTTTCTGTTGCGTGGCTTCGGGATCACAGTTGGCTGCCACGCGGCTTACGATTTATTCGTGGGAGTCCTGCTGGTCGTTCCTGCAGAATGATCTGCAGCGGTTGTCGAGCCCTGATTCGGCAAAGAGCGACACGTTACAGGCTGCATATCCCCGAATACGCCGAACAAGTTCATGTCGACTTGTGACCGCCTCGGAAAAGATTCAGGTTCGACGCAACGAAGCGGGGGGAATGAATTTTTTGAGCCGATGAACTCTTTGTCCTGTGTATTGAAACGATCTTCTCTCAATTCTTCTACACATCGAAGAAGTCCCGATCCTGCCGGGAAGCAGGCGACACGCCGCGAGGGGACGCATCAAAGATCGACTCAACACATAGAACTTCTAGCCCGTGATTCGTCACGGGCTTTTTTTATGCGCTGATCAAAAGCATAGGGCAGCGAATTGAATAATCGTCGCGCGCATGAAAAAAGCGTCGAACGATATACGTTCGGCGCTTTTGATGATCTTTTTGAAACAGTCGCGGCGATCTGCTGAACAGGTCGGCTACGCAACGGTTACATAGGATTATTCGAGTTCAATAAATGGGCTCATGCGGCGAGCTTTCGCAAGCAGCTCGGCCTTTTCGCCTTCGTTCTTTGAAGCGGCGTAGCGTGCTCGCACCTTAGCCAAACCTGTCTTGCGCTTCCTGCGGCGAGCGATCTCTCGTTGTCGTTCAGTACGTCCCATGAGCCCCAAAGTCCTGATTTGCTGAAAAAACGCGGTCAGTGTCGAAGCGGAGTAGAATAACCGCCCGCTTCCCGATGTCAATCCGAGACAGAAAACGCTGAAAAATTCCAGGCTTTCAGGGGTCTATCGACATCCCTGGACGGCCAAAGCGAGGAATTCCAGGTCCGCAAGACCCTCGAAATCCCGCAAAAGAGCAGCATCAAGGGGGCTGAAAAGAAATTTCGTGAATCTTCGGTCAATGATGTTCTGGGGCCCGGCGAAAATCGCTGTCTGGGGCGATCAGTGGCATTTTGATAGCAAGAAGCTGATGCGGTCTCACGTGAGACACGCCGTCAACTGGACATTCTTTCTTTTCTGGATGTCCTGGAAAGCACCTGAATCACGAGCGTCATGCCTGTGGAGCGGCTTCTTTGCCTACGGATAGGCCGCCGAATCGTCGATCACGTCTGGCAAAAGCCCGCAGTGCTTCGCGGAATTCTTCTTCACGGAACTCGGGCCAATGCTTTTCGGTAACCCAAAGTTCAGAATAGCTGATCTGCCATAACAAGAAGTTGCTGATTCGAAATTCACTGGCCGTTCGAATCACCAGATCCGGATCCGGCATAGTGGCGGTCATCAAATGATCGGCTACGGTTTTTTCTGAAATATCCTCGGGGTTGATTCGGCCGTCACGAACTTCAACAGCAATCTTCTGAATGGCTTCAGTGATTTCCTGACGCGCCCCATAATTGACGGCAAGACACAAGGTCATGCCATCGTTGCCTGCGGAAACTTCGATCGTCTTCTGCATCTCCGCCTGAATCACAGGCTCCAGCTCGTGCAGCTTGCCAATGACTTTGAAGCGAAGTCCCTGCCGTTGAATTTCGCGACGTTCTTCGACGAGATATTGCTTCAGCAAGTGCATTAGCAGCGTCAACTCGCGAGGCGGGCGTTTCCAGTTCTCGCTGGAAAAGCAGAATAGTGTTAGCTGTTGCAGTCCAAGACGAGAAGCTTCTTCCACGATGCTGCGTACGGACGTCACCCCGCGGCGATGGCCCTCGATTCTTGGAAGTCCTCGCTTCTGAGCCCAGCGGCCGTTTCCGTCCATGATGATGGCCACATGTCGCGGAATCGTCGCGCGGTCCAGCGAGAATGCTGCCAGTTGGGCGTCTGTGTATTTCTCTTCCTTAGACAATGCTCACCTCTTCCGCGAATACTCCCGCCCAATCGGCTGCTGCTCCATGAAGTGGGCAGTGTATCAGGGCAAAGGCTCCGGATGAATGTTAACCCGAAATGGCATTGGGAATTGTTAAGACGGCCGACTTCATGGGAGGCGAGCGGCTGAATTCCGTCACCGGTCCCAGCTTTGGTCGGAGATCTCGGTGAGGGGCGATCTATGAGTTGCTCGAATTGTGATGACTTCGGAATCATCCGCCTGATCGCCCATATTGGCCAGCAATCGGAGAATCCCTAGTGCATCACCTACATCACTCTTGCTACAATCAACCAAAGATGGAGTAAGGCACTACACTCAGGTCGCAATTGAAAGGCGGTTGGTCACGTTGAGTATGGGAATAGGCATCTGCCCAACGGTTGATTTTGCTTTCAAACTGATGCTGGGGAGTCCCGAGCATACGAATGTCACAAAGCACTTTCTGAATTCGATCCTTGAAGGGCAGGGTCGGATCAGTCACGTGCGGATTCTCAACCCGATTCTGGATAAAGACAACATTGACGATAAGCTGGCGGTGCTTGACGTACTCGCAACGGACGAACATGGCCGCAAGCTGAATATTGAAATGCAAACGTCTTTGCCGGGGGAGTTGCCGCAGAGATTGGTTTACTACGCGGCATGCCTTTATGCCGGGCAGTTGACGTCGGGCGCGAGTTACTCCACTCTTCGTCCCGCCATCAGCATTTGTGTGCTGAAGCAGGTGATGTTTCTGCAGAGTTCCTGGCTACATCTCGACTTTCGCTTGCGAGAAGTGTCCGGGGAATTGCTGACGGACGATCTGCAAATCCATCTTTTGCAATTGCCAAAGCTGCGAGTCACCGCACAAAATGTGTACCATGCTTCACCCACAGAACGTTGGGCGTATTTCCTCGGTAATGCAGAATATCTCACTCACGAAGATATTCGCCGTTTGTTCCCGGATGAAGAAATTGCTGAAGCTGCTGGAGTTCTGAAAATGATCTCTCAAACCCCTGAAAATCGTTATCTCTACGAAGCCCGCCTGAAGGCTCAGCGTGATGAGGAATCACGTATGCGAAAAGCACTACAGGACGGATTCGAAAAAGGTCGCGAAGAAGGCCGAGAGGCGGGGCGGGAAGAAGGGCGGGAAGAAGGGCGGGAGGAAGGCCGGGAAGAAGGCCGTTCTGAAGGACTGCAGGATGGAGTCCGCGCGGGGCGTATTCTGCTGCTACAGCAAATCCTGGGACTGCCAGAATCCACGCTGGAGCAACTGGCCGCTTGCGACTCCGCATGGTTGTCAGACCTGGAAGAGAAACTACAACAGCAGCTTCGTCTCCGCCACCAGTCATAATCCGGGGGCTTGCAGCCACAATTCGGCTTTCTCAAGCTGCCAATAGGTCGAGTCATCGATACTATTACGCGGTAATGCCCCCCTCCAGGTAGCTCTAAAGTCGCAGCTTTGGAGTAACACTGCAGCGACCTTTCGCGAGAAGCCTCTGAGTATGAAAACGCCTCACCGTTGCGATTTTATTCGCCGCTGTCGAATTCTGTTGGCGATTCTCCTGTTCCCGTGTTTTGCCTCTTCCTTTGCTTCGGTTTCCGCCAATGCAACGGATGACGCTGAGTCAGAGTCCATCGAATCCGTGGACCCGGGGCAACTGAAGTTCTTTGAAGAACGCATCCGCCCGGTGCTCGTTGAACATTGTTATTCTTGCCATTCAGCAGACGCCAAATCGATCAAGGGCGGACTGGTGTTGGATTCCCGCGAAGGTATCCTGGCCGGCGGCGATTCCGGGCCAGCTCTTGTGCCGAAGAAGGCCGCCGACAGCCTGCTGCTGCAGGCGATGAAGCATGAATCTCTGGAGATGCCGCCTGAACGCAAGTTGCCGGAGAACGTTATCGCCGATTTCTCGAAGTGGATTGAAGACGGTGCGGCTGATCCTCGGACCGGCGGGGTCGTCCATAAAAAACAAGCGATCGATATCAGCAAGGGACGTGAGTTCTGGTCGTTTCGTCCTGTTCAGAAAAAATCGGTTCCTGAAGTTGGAGGCGAATGGGCGAAGAATGGGATCGATCATTTTGTCGCAGCGACTCAACAGGAAAAACTCAGCAGCCGTAAATCGGTGGCAGACGCCGTCGCTGGTGATGCATCAGCAGACGCTCTGATTCGTCGTCTGACTTTCGTCCTGAGCGGACTCGCACCAACTCTGGAAGAACAGCAACAATTCGCCACAGCGATGAAGACTGACCCAGACACTGCCATTGCTGCGACCGTTGATCGACTGCTGGCATCTCCTCGCTACGGAGAGCGTTGGGGCCGGCATTGGCTGGATGTGACTCGCTTTGCGGAATCGACCGGAGGTGGACGCAGCATGATGCTGCCGGATGCATGGCGATTTCGCGATTATGTCATTGGCTCTTTCAATGAAGACAAGCCTTTCGATCAGCTTATTCGCGAACATCTGGCTGGCGATCTGCTACCTGCAGACTCCGATGCTCAACGCGATGAACAGGTCATTGGCGTGGGCTATTTGATGCTGGGTGCGATCAACTACGAAGAGCAGGATAAAGAACAACTGCGAATGGATGTGGTCGATGAGCAGATCGATTCCATGGGCCGTACATTTCTTGGAATGACGCTCGGATGTTGTCGCTGTCACGATCACAAGTTTGACCCGATTCCGACAACGGACTATTACGCCCTGGCAGGAATTTTTCGCAGCACAAAATCACTTACTCCCGGCAATGTCTGCGGATTTGTAACGGCGCCACTGAAAGTCGGTTTCGACAAGGCGGCGTTAGAACAATGGACAGCAAAAGATGCCGAATTCGAAAAGCAGATCGCAGCACTCAAGGCAATAGACACGACTGAAACGCCCGGGCGTCCCGGCGCTCCTGCACTGAACTCACTGCAGGGCGTTGTGGTTGATGATTCGGACGCTCAGTTCGACGGAGAATGGGTTGGTTCGAGCTTCCAGCAGCCGTTCGTCGGCGCGGGGTATCGACATGCCGGGTCGCCTCGACTGGGGATTTCCGCAACATATGAAGCAATGCTGCCTGACGACGGCGAGTATGCCGTTCGCATGGTGATTAATCACGCCGAAAGTCGATCCGATAAAGTCCCTGTGTTGATTTCGCACGCAGATGGCGAGTCAGTGTCATACGCCAATCAGCAACTCAAACCGCCCGGCGATGGCGTCTTTGCGGAACTGGGACGATACCACTTCGAGAAGTCACAGATGGCCAAAGTTGTCATCAAGGCGTCCGAAGCCTCACCCGGATATGTAATCGTTGATGCAGTGCAGTTTGTCCCGGTGGCCTTGATGCCTTCAGCCGCTCCCGCTGTTGCAAAATCCGTTGAGAAGGCTGAAAGCCGGGAGGCTATCGAACATCGAAAAACGGAACTTCAGCGGCTGGAAAAAGAACGTAAAGAATTGGCCAAACAGAAGCCTGAAATCCCGGTCGCAATGTGCGTTGAGGACGAAGCGACGACGGAAGACTGGCATGTGCATGTTCGCGGCGAAATCCGTAACCTCGGACCAAAGGTTCAACGAGGATTCCTCAGCGTGGCAACGCCGGCAGAACTGCCAGCATTTTCCAGCGAATCGCTCAAATCTGCCAGCGGTCGCAGAGAACTCGCGGACTGGGTCGCGTCTCCTCGGAACCCGCTGACAGCTCGTGTCTACGTGAATCGCGTCTGGTCCAATCTTCTTGGCGAAGGTCTCGTTCGTACGCCGGACAACTTCGGGGAAACAGGCGAACGTCCTACTCATCCGGAACTACTGGATTATCTGGCTGCTACGTTTATCGAAGACGGCTGGTCAACGAAGAAACTGATCAGGCAAATCTGCTTGTCTCGCACATTCCGAATGTCAGCCTCAGGAGCACCCGAGCAATTAAAATCGGATCCCGACAACCGCTTATTGACACGAGCCAATCGTCGTCGACTGGACGCGGAAGCACTGCGTGATTCTTTGATGCAGATCAGCGGCATGTTGGATCTGTCAGTGACGTCCGGCCGAACGATCGCAAAGCTTTCGACGTACGACAACGAATACCGGCACGCGGCTTATCCTCTGAGAGTTCGCAGCGTTTACGTGCCTTCATTCCGAAACACGATGCTGGATCTGTTCGAAATCTTCGACGGTGCCAATCCGAATCTGGTGACCGGGAAGCGAACTCGAAGCACTCGCCCCGCCCAGGCACTTTACATGCTGAACAGTCCGTTTGTGATGGAACAGGCGAAGCTATCAGCTGACAACTTCCTGACGTCGCCTGAGTACTCTGCGGACAACCCTGAGGACAGCATTCGAAGCGCTTGGAGAAAATGCCTCAGCCGCGACCCATCCCGCGAAGAACTGCAGGCGACGCTGAATGTGATCGGCCAGGATCCTCGATCGGTCGAAGCATGGACTGAAGTCTTTCATGCGATCTTCGCTTCAGTGGACTTTCGGTTCCTTGATTAGTGCTGAACCGGCGAGCGGCAGGACGTCAGGCCTCCGTGCCCGCCCCTGTCTGTTCTCCACCATTTGCCCATCGCGAAGAATCGCAGCACACGGATAGCTGCCGCTATACCGCTCGCCAGGGTTCTGAACTGGCGAGCGGCA
>CANHVD010000189.1 GCA_947463775.1 Planctomycetaceae bacterium
TGGAGCTGATTGAGAAGTACGGCACTGACGCGATCCGGTTTACGATCTCATCGCTCGCCGGGGAAACTCAGGACGTGCGTTTGCCGGTTGGCTATGAATGTCCTCATTGTCAGGCCATTACACCGCAGACCAAAGAGCATCAGGAAATGCGGCCGATGGGCGGAGCAACACCGTCGCTCAAATGTGCCAAGTGCAAGAAGTCGTTCCAGTTCCCTAGTCCGTGGTTTACTCCGGATGATGGAGCGCCGGTCGCTCGTATCGTCAGCGAACGCTTCGAGTATGGACGCAACTTCTGCAACAAGCTGTGGAATGCGTGTCGTTTTGCGTTCATGAATCTGGAAGGCTACACCGCTGGCCCGGTGAAGGAATCGGACCTGCAGGTGGAAGACCGCTGGGTGCTCAGTCGGCTGGCTACGACGGTTCGCGAAGTCACGACGATGCTGGATCGCTATCAGTTCGATCAGGCGACTCGAGCCGTTCGCGAGTTCACCTGGAATGAATTCTGTGACTGGTATCTAGAAATGCTGAAGCCTCGCTTCCGCAACGAGGCTGCTCGTCCGGTTGCTCAGCGATGTCTTGTGGTTGTGGTAGACACGTTGCTACGGTTGTTGCATCCGTTTGCTCCATTCATCACGGAAGAACTATGGCATTTGTTTGCTCAGTTCGCGCCGGTGCGACCGACGGGGATTCCCAGCGGTGACAGTGTATTTGGTGAGTCCGTGCCTGCCTCGGAAAGCGTTATGGTCGCCAAATGGCCCGAGATGCCACTCAACGCCATCGATGCCTCGCTGGAGAAGCGTTTCGAGCGACTGCAGGAAACGATCATCGCGGTTCGCAACGTGCGATCGGTCTACGGGATATCACCGGGAGCTCCGCTGAAACTCTTCATGCGATGCGCGCCGGACGTGGCGGAACAATTGAAGGCTGTGGCGGGGCAGTTTGATTTTCTTTCGAAGACGATGCTGGAAGCGGCCGGGCTGGATGTGACTGCTCCGGAAGGTTCTGTCAGTTTTTCACTGCCTGATGCCGACGGCTATATCCCGGTAGGGGATTCAATCGACCGTGAAGCTGTTCGAAAGAACAAAGAAAAGGAAGCCGAGAAACTGCGAGGCTTCATCTCCAGCGCGGACAAAAAGCTTCAGAATGAGGGCTTTATGGCGAAAGCTCCGGCGGACGTCGTGGACGGTATTCGAGCTACGAAGGCGGAGCAGGAAGCTCAGTTGGAGAGCATCGAGCGAATCATTCGTGAGCTGTCATAGAATTCACGGGTTTCGACACCATTCTCGTTATGATTTCCGATCGTGACACGAAAGCTGCCGGGCGTTTACCATGCGACGAGTATTGTGCGGTGTAAGTGCCGTAGTTGGCATGATCGCCCGCGACTTTAAAGCGTGTGCAGGACTTTAGCCCACCATCAAGTGACCCATGCAAGACCTTGTGCGACAGGAAATCTTTCAGGCCTGCAAGACTGTCATTGTCAAGATCGGCACGAACGTGCTGACCACGGAGAATGATCGGCTTGATCTGGTCCGTATACAGTGCATCGCGGATCAGATTCATCGCATTCAGGAAACTGGCCGGCGAGTTGTCCTGGTCTCCAGTGGGGCTGTCGGTGCGGGAATTGGGATCTTGGGACTCAATCGACGTCCCGATTCGCTGCCCGAGCTTCAGGCTGCGGCGGCGATCGGTCAGCCATCTTTGATGAGGACGTGGGACGATGCCATGCTGCGCAGCGGGCACCGGACGGCTCAGTTGTTGTTGACCGGGAATGATTTTCGCAATCGACAGCGATATCTGAACGTTCGCAATACGATTCGCACGCTGTTTGATTTCAACGTCATTCCAATTGTCAATGAGAACGATACGGTCAGCATCAAAGAGATTGCTGTGGGTGACAATGACCAACTGGCATCGATGCTGGCCACGTTATTGCCGGAACCACTGCTGGTCATCTTGTCGGGAATTGCCGGGCTCTATGATGGCCCGCCGTCAAATCCAGCCAGCAAAGTTGTGCCGCTGGTCGAGAAGCCTGATGAGTCATTGCTGAAGCTGGTTGCGGCCGAGCAGAGTACTCGTGGTCGCGGCGGCATGGGCTCAAAGCTGAAAGCGATTTTGGCAGCGACCGGTATGGGCGAGACCGTCATTCTTGCCAGTGGGCGAAGCGATACGGTATTGGACGATATTCGGAATGGCGTCTCCACAGGCACACTGTTCCTGGCAAAGGGCGAAGCCGTTCCGTCGTGGAAACGCTGGATTGGATTTGGGGCACCTCCAGCCGGCATGCTGGTTCTTGATGAAGGCGCGACGAAGGCGGTTCGAGAATCTGGACGATCATTGCTGGCTGTCGGCATTACCGATGTTCAGGGCGAGTTTGAATCCGGATCATTGGTCGGGCTGCGAGCAAAAGACGGTACCGACATTGCTCGAGGGCTGGCGAATTATTCTTCAGATGAGATTCGTCGTATTCAGGGCCGTCGCTCTGATCAGATCGCCGCTGCTTTGGGGCATGTTCCTTATGGAGAAGTCATTCATCGCGACAATCTGGCGCTGCTGACGTGAATGCCGGTCTTGCGAACACGCAAGGCACTGTCTCTGAATGGCCGTTGGTCACATTGCAGCCGCAATAAAAAACAGGGCACCCTTCGGTACCCTGTTCTCCTTGTTCATTTCTGCATGAATTGCGATTGATCAGTATTCGCCCGTGCTGGTTCTGATTTTGCAATCAGGCAGTTTTTCTTTGAGCGCCAATGCTCCTGTCTGCCCGCAGTTTGTGTTGCTCACATCCAGCAGTCGAAGTTTCTTCAGACCGACGAGTGCTGCGAGTCCCTGGTCCGAAATGGCTCGGTTGCTTCCCAGATGTAGTTCTTCAAGGTTTTTTAGTCCTTTAAAGAATTCCACCATTCCTGCATCGGTCACCGCGTTGGATCCGGCATTCAGGATACGTAGTTTTGGAAATGAACCGAAAACATCAGCCGCTTTGTGTTCGACGAGACCGGCACTGTATACGTTCAGGTGCTCCAGTGAATCCATCCCTTTGATGGCCTGAAAGCCTTCGAGGCCAAAAGGGGTTTCGCCCACCGTCAGTGTCTTCAGGTTGGCTCGCGATGCCCCTTTCCACGCGATCCCGGGGATGTTATTGAAGTCAACACTGAGATACTCCAGCGTCTTGATCTTCAGCAACTCAGGAACGGAAGCTCCTGTGATCTGAGTTCGCGGCAGCCGAAGTTCACGCAGCGGTAAGTCATGCAGCATTGTGACCAACTGATCATTTGCAGCTGTCGACCCGACGTTCAGATTAGACAACTCCAGCATTTGACTCAGGCTGGCCCCTACTGCTGGTGTAATCATCGTACCGCTGAGATCCAGCGTTTGGAGGTGCGGGATTGCTGTGAGTTTTGCAACAACCGCGTCATCTGTTTTTGTGGAGGGCAGCAGGACTTCGTTCAAAGATTGAATACTGCCAATCGCTGAAAGAGCATCAGGCATCAAATCGGTACTTGTAAGCGTCAATGACGTGAGATGTGTTAATGCGGCAAGCTGAGCCAGGCCGGCGTTGGTGACATTTCTGTTGCCCGTCAGGTCGATCTTCAGGATGCTCGGCCCTACTTCAGGAGTAACACAGAGCTGCGTTAAATCGGCGTCGGTAATGTCATAGGAAGGTAGCTTTTGAAATCTTGCGATGATTTCGGCTGGGGTTGGGGCGACAGCGGCGGCTGGTGAAGCGGCGACCGGCGACATGGTCTGCGGAGTGGCATTGGCGGGAGTGGTTGGCGGTGTGGAAGTGCTTGCCGAGCCCGAAACCTCGGATTTTGCGTCGTTGACCGCTTTCTTGACCTCTTCACAGCCAGAAAACACGACCATCAGACAAGACATCAATGTGGGGAACAGACTCCTCAGGCGAAGGCTGTCGGCGCCTGAGCTAGGGACTTGTGCCATAAAAAACTCCAGCAAGATTAGGGAAAAATAAGGCCAGCAATATCTTGTGCCAGCAGCAAACCAGATGCCAGTCATCCACCTCAGATACCTCTCAAAAGAGTTTTCATCGTCTTTTGACTTCGGGAATCAAAGGAAAGGGGCCGATTGAGATTGCTCGTTGGCTTCGCGGATTTGTCTCAAGTCCGAGGTGCGCGTGACTATTCAGGGGTGTTGTAGGAACCACGTCGAGTCGTCAAGATACCTATAGGCGTCGGGAATCGGCTGATGTGGTGTCGTCGGAAGATATGTGTTCCATTCACTGTCCTCCGGGAAACGTGAGTTGTTGTCAGTAGAACTGAGGAAAAGAACTCGTGAGCGAAACGTGGATTGCAGATCGGATGCATCGAATTGATGCATCGGGAATTCGAAAGGTGTTTGATCTCGCTGCAACGATGAAGCGACCCATCAATCTCAGCATTGGCCAGCCTCATTTTGACACGCCGCAGCCAATCAAGGATGCTTTGTGTAAGGCAGTGCAGGATGGGAAAAATGCATACAGTCAGACGCAGGGGATTGCTCCCCTACTCAGCGTACTGCAAAAGGATGTTGATGACCGTTACCATCATCCTGATCGGAAGATTTTTGTTACATCAGGGACCAGCGGGGCATTGATGTTGGCGTTGTGTACGCTGATTAATCCCGGTGACGAAGTAATTATTTTTGACCCGTGGTTTGTGATGTATCGGCACCTGACCACTTTGGCTGGCGGTACTGTCGTTCAGGTTTCGACGTACCCGGATTTCCGGATTAGAATCGAAGATGTTCGCAAGGCAATAACCTCTCGAACGAAGATCATCCTCTTTAACAGTCCCGCTAATCCGACAGGAGCTGTCGCATCAAAAGCGGAAGTTCAGGCGCTGGCGGAGCTTGCTGCTGAGAAGAACATCGCGCTGATCAGCGACGAGATTTACCGTGTGTTCTGCTATGACGAGCCCTTCCATAGTCCTGCGGAATGGAATGACCGCACCATCGTGATTGACGGATTCAGCAAGTCTCATTCAATGACGGGGTTGCGGCTTGGTTACATCCATGGTCCGCAGTATTTGATCCAGCAGATGATGAAACTGCAGCAGTTTACATTTGTCTGTGCTCCCCATCCTGTTCAATGGGCAGGAGTTACAGCATGGGAGTTGGATCTGCAGCACAACGTGGATGACTACCGACGGAAGCGAGAACTATTAGTTGGACTCCTGAAGGAAGATTTTGACATTTCCGGAGGTCAAGGTGCATTCTATTTGTTTCTCAAAGCTCCGTGGGGGACCGGGACGGAGTTCGTAGCTGAAGCGATTCGCAACAATCTGCTGATCATTCCCGGAAATGTGTTCAGTCCGTCGGACACACATTTTCGCGTTTCCTTCGCAGCAGAAGACGATCTGATTCGGGAGGGAGCAGAGATCCTTTGCCGTTTGGCCAGAAATCCGCCGGACGGATTTCTCCGGACTTGAGACTCTCAGGCATGCCATGGCATATGTTTTGCGGTGATTTTCTTGCACTGTGCGCAGAATCCCTGCATGATGTGTGTTGTGCCGGGAGAATTCTGAACATTTTGGTGTCCTTCGGATCTCTCCATCGTAAGCCAGTCTTTGTCAGATCTGGCGTTTTATTCAGACTTATTCGGTTCTGAAGGCACTGGTCAGTAAGGGAGGTATTTTGCAATGCGAAAACTACGTACACGCGCCCGCGGGTTTACTCTGATCGAGCTGCTGGTGGTGATTGCCATCATCGCGATTCTGGTAGCACTGTTGCTTCCTGCTGTGCAGCAGGCTCGTGAGTCCGCCAGAAAGACTCAATGCCTGAACAATCTGAAGCAACTTGGGCTGGCGATGCACAGCTACCATGATTCACATGGGTCTCTTCCGCCTGGAATTATTTCCAATCGCTTGGCCGCTAATGCCGATCTGACACCAAACGGGCTTCGAACCATCGACCCTACCGAAGCAACAGACCTGTCACGATCATTATCACTCCATGGAACCAGTTGGGCGTTGCATGTATTGCCCTATATCGAACAAGGCAACGTGTTTCAGATGTGGCGTCCGTTCTTCAACGTTATCAACAACGCAGAGATGGCGAATCAACAGGGAGACTGGCAGAAAGCCGGGTATGCTCCTGCGACATTCGACATCAAAGAGTTTTATTGTCCTTCGCGTCGAGGGAATATGGACCGCAAGAACCTGAGTCACAACTTTTATCTCGACTCAGTGTCGGCCAGCAGAGTTTCAACCGGTCAGATTTCCAGTGGTGGCATTGATTATGCCGGGTGCGCGGGCTCCGGGCTGGTCTTTGATAGTAGTGCCGGACGACCGATGTTTGATCTAACGGCTGACCAGATTGCGAACCAGAATCAACAGGTTCGAACGCTTGCTAACAACTTCAATCAGCTCACTGGCAACCTCGGTGTCTTCACAGTCAACAGCTCAGTGCGTCTTACGGATATCAAGGACGGAACGAGCCATACAATCATGTTTGCAGAGGCCGAGCGTTTTTCTCCATGGCGCGGAATTAACGCCCGTAACGGTGTTCAAGTCGCTTATGACGGTTGGGCTTGGGGAGGCGCTGCGACTCTTGTTTCAACCATGGATGGCCCGAACAAGATGTTGCACTTTCAGTTCGCCGGGTCTTCACACGGTGACGTCTGCATGGTGGGGCTTTCTGATGGTTCAGCGAAGCCTGTTTCTCAAAACATCGGCCTGAACGTTTGGCAGGCAGCGGGCAATATTTCTGGTGGAGTGACAACTCAGGGGTTCTGATGCTCAGCATATCCCAGACGCCAGGGTTGCGAATTCTCGTCATCCTGGCGTTTTTTTTTCGCGGGATCTGGAACAGTAGCCCATGGATGCAGTTAATATGAACAAATTAAGGACTTCATTTCGAACGAATCGGCATCCTGCAGGTTCTTCGTATCTCGTTGACTGAGCGCCACTTTTATGACCATTCGATATACATGCACCGGCTGTGAGTCGGTGTTGAAGATCAAGGATGAGAAAGCTGGCACAAAGGGCAAGTGCCCCAAATGCAAGGCCGAGTTTTTAGTTCCCCAGCCGGAGGTGGAAGAATCTGCTGACGTTGCAGCCTCGCCCGTAGACGAGCCAATTGATGAACCGGTAGATTCCGTCGATATGCCAATCGAGCTGACTCCGGAAGTGCCGGAATCAGACAGCTTCGATCCGCTCTCGGTGCTGGGGGCATCAGCCGGATCTGTGGGACCGCGGTCATCTCGTAGCGAATCGGTGGAACGCAAGCCGTCGATGGCTGAAATGATGAAAGACTTCGATGCTGCGAAGAAGGGCAGAGAAAAAAAGGCAACTTCTGAGACAGTTCGTACTTCGGCGGTTGCGGCCTCGGCCCTTGAGACCGCTGGGACTGCCGCTGATGCTCTTTCCCGCGCTTATCAGCAAAAGCGAGATTCTGCGTCAGCTCCTTCCAAATCTGCGAAGGATGTTAAGGCTCAGCAGGAACGAGCACTATTAACGGAGTTCATCACACGGCGAGCGTTACCAGGATTGTTAGTGGTCGGCGTACTCGTCTACGGTTACTTTTCGTGGATGAATCATGAGCCGTGGACAGGACCGGATTTGTTTGAAGTCACTGGTCAGGTTTCAACTGCAGGAACTCCGGCGGTGGGAATCCAGGTTTTCTTTGAACCAATCTCAAGCGGTCCCGACGATAATCGCTCTGCTGTCTGGGCCACCACAGATCCCGGTGGGAACTTTCGGTTGATGTATGACGCTTCACATTTTGGTTGTCCTGCTGGTGAATACAATATTGGGTTCGCAGGAGTCACTGGAAAGCCACTCAATCGTGCAGAGGGGGCTTTGAAGCTAACTGTTAAAGCCAATGAACCGAACGAGTTCAAAATAACCTTGTGACATACTTCGATAATCGGTGTCAGCAATACAGATCAATTTTCCGCAAACGTTGAGGAGTGAATCCGCGGCGTTCTTCGTTGTTCTTCAGCTCACTCAGCACCAGATCCGTTTTTTGACAGAGCATTGTTTCAAATATGACATCAGTCACCATCATTGATTATGGAATGGGAAATCTTCGCAGCGTGCAGAAGGCGTTTGAGCGCATAGGCCAGTCTGCTCATGTAACTTCAGACGTTGCGGAGATTGCTGCGGCAGAAAGACTGGTCCTGCCCGGTGTTGGAGCGTTCCGAGATGCTATCAGTGCGATTCGAAGGAATGACCTGACTGGCGTTATTCGGGATTACATTGCCGCAGATCGGCCGTTTCTTGGGATTTGTCTTGGCATGCAACTGTTGCTCGATGCATCTTTCGAAGATGGTGAGCATGAAGGTCTGGGAGTTATACCCGGCACTGTGCAGAGGTTTGATCTTTCGTCTGAGTTCAAGATTCCTCACATGGGCTGGAATCAACTGACTCTCGAAGGCAATTCGCAGCATGGATTACTCAGGGAGCTGGGAACAGAGCCGTGGTTCTACTTCGTTCACAGCTATCACGTGGTTCCCGGCGATAAGTCGTGGATTGCCGCCACGACTGATTATGGTCGTCCGTTTGTCTCCGTCGTTGCAAAAAGCAATGTTATGGCGACTCAGTTTCACCCCGAGAAAAGTCAGTCGAGCGGGATGCAGTTGTTACGCAACTTTGTTTCGATTGGTGAGTCGGCAGTTTGCTCGGCCCGATGATTTGATGCCTTACGGTGCTCTAAGTTTGGTGTGATTGAGTTCGACCGCCGACCATTGTCTGAGCCGAATTTTTCCGTGAGGCTCTGCGTACTGCCTTCGTGTTTTGAGATTCCTTACAAGCTAAAAATATGCTTCAGCTTCTTCCCGCCATTGATCTTCTCGATGGCAAATGTGTTCGTCTTCGTCAGGGAAACTACAACGACAGCACAGTCTTTTCAGACGACCCTGTTGATATGGCACTACGCTGGCGAGATGAAGGGGCTGAGCGACTGCATCTGGTTGATCTGGACGGTGCAAAAGCAGGGCGTCCCGTGAATCAGAATGTTGTCAGACGTATTGCGGAGGCAACCGGTTTGCCCTGTCAGTTGGGTGGCGGAATTCGGAACGAGGACAACATCCGGCTGACGATTGAAGAGGCTGGAGTCGATCGCGTTATCGTCGGAACCAAAGCGCTGCGAGAACCGGATTGGTTCGCACAGATGTGTGCGAAGTTTCCTCATCGCCTTGCTCTCGGGCTTGATGCTCGTGATTCGATGGTTGCGACGGACGGATGGCTGGAAGTTTCACAGGTCTCCGTAACGCAGCTCGCTCAGCGATTTGTCGGAGTTCCGCTGGCGGCCGTGATCTATACAAACATCGCGAACGATGGCATGATGCAGGGCATCGATCAGCAGACGCTTGACGATTTCGTACGGCTTGCCGAAATGGGGCTTCCTGTGATCGCCTCCGGGGGCGTGACGACGATGGACGACATTGCCGCGCTGAAGAAGATCAATGCTGAGCAGCCAAATCTGATTGGTGCGATCACTGGTCGTGCCATTTATGAGGGCACCATCCGAGTACGAGAAACCATTGAGTTCCTGCGAACTTAGACTGATATTCTGCGTTGTCTCAGCGAGAA
>CANHVD010000190.1 GCA_947463775.1 Planctomycetaceae bacterium
CATCTCGGCGGAGTGTTTAGACTGGAGAGATGGGTAACAGGTGTTCGGAGACATGGGTAACACATTTATGTCAAGCTGCTGATCCTCGGAAAGGAGGATTGGAATGGCTTGGAAAGAAGTGTCCTCGATGTCTCAGCGAGAAGAGTTTGTTGTATTGGCCTCGGTTGAAGGTGCCAATTTAAGTGAACTGTGTCGTCGATTCGGCGTGAGCCGAAAGACTGGATACAAGTGGCTGGCTCGGTATGTCGCTGATGGAGTGGTGGGGCTGGCGGACCAGTCTCGTCGGCCGTTGAAACCATCCGGCCAGACGAATCCAGAGCTTGAGCAACGAGTGTTGACATTGCGTCGTGAGCATCCGGCATGGGGTGGTCGAAAGCTTCGTCGTCGGTTGCTGGATATGAAGGAGATCGAGGTGCCGGCAGCGAGCACAATCACGGAGATTCTGCGACGTCATGGACAACTCAATGAACGCGATGGCGCGGGGAAGCCGAACATACAACGGTTCGAGCATGCGGCTTCCAACGATTTGTGGCAGATGGATTTTAAGGGGCATTTTTCGATGACTCGCGGTGGGCGATGTCATCCATTAACGGTACTCGATGATCACTCGCGATACTCTCTGGGGCTGCGTGCCTGCGATAACGAAAGAACAGAAACGGTGCAGCGCGAATTGGTCGAAATGTTTCGCCATCATGGACTGCCTCGCCGAATGTTAATGGACAATGGCTCTCCATGGGGTGACGCCGGAGATCAGCCGTGGACACGCCTAACCGCGTGGCTTGTGCGGTTGGGGATCTCAATCAGCCACGGTCGTCCGTATCATCCGCAGACGCAGGGAAAGGACGAGCGTTTTCATCGCACTCTGGCGGCCGAAGTGTTACGAGATCGTAGTTTCACCGACCTTGCGGAAACTCAAACGGCCTTCGATCTTTGGCGTCAGGTTTACAACACTCAGCGGCCTCACGATGCGCTGAGACTGGAGGTGCCGATCAGCCGCTATCGCATTAGCCCGCGTGTATTTCCAGAGAGGTTGCCGCAGATCGATTACGCTCCAGACGTGAAAGTTCGTCGCGCATCGACTCGCGGAGTGATTAAATTTTCTTCTTGTTCCATCCGGATCGGTCTTGCCTTCGTTGGCGAACCAATCGGCGTGCGTGCAACTTCAGAGACCGATGTTTACGAAGTGTTCTACGGTCATCAGGCCGTGGGGCAATTCAACCTCAACGGAAGTGCTCGCGAGGGTCGAAAGACTCTGGCCATGTCTCGACTCCCTCGTGTTGCCAACGACTGATCTGCTGGATCTGACTCATGAACTGTGACTTGTTTTTTGCATCAGCCCCGCGTCTTATGGTCGCCGAACCGGGCAAGGCCGCCTCCGTTCGCTTCAGTCGCTGCGCTCCTTACGCTCTCTCCGGCAGCCTTGCCCGGTCCTTACCCTGTTTACGTCTCATTTCGTCCCCTCTGAACCTGTTACCCATGTTCCCGAACGACTGTTACCCATGTCCCCGGCCTAAACACTCCCGCGAGATGAGCCTTGTGCGATGCACGTTTTCTGGCCAAAGCTGGATGCCCAATTTAAGCCGCATTGATGAAGTTGTGTTGGGATCGGCCGGGAGTTGCCTCAGCCACAGTCTGTCTGCAAGGCCACGTCTCGACGGAGCGAGACGGCTACATTGGAAACCGATTCGTGCCAGTCGAGCCAGTGTCATTTTGAAACCACGAAAGACACGAAACACACGAAAAGGCAGCAAACGCCTGCGTGACTTCGATGCGACTCTTTCGTGTGTTTCGTGTCTTTCGTGGTCAACCCTTCTTCGCATCTCGCAGGTCTGCCATGAATGTGGAGCCCAATTCCCTTGCGTTCGTAAGGTCAATGCAAATTGTTCAAGCACTTAAGGGTGAAAGCCGGTCTTCAAACAGAGATTCAGCGTTGGTCCATTTCCATTGCTCGTCAGTGAATTCGCAACACAGCCGGTTCAATGCACGAATTGGCTTGTGTATGCTACCGGAGCGCTAGACTGTCGACGGAGTGGTTCATTCATAGGTCCTGAGTGAATACGCCACGGCGACACTTTCGAACTCTGCTCCCGGACAAATGCCTGTGAGCCAGATGGAGAATGGTAGATGGCTGACCTGCAAATGCCTTTGGATGTCTTGTTCCCACAGAGTTCTCGCAGAAACCTTCTGCAGAGAACCGCGGCCGGGTTTGGCTCGCTGGCGTTCTCTTCCCTGCTTGCTGAGACAACTGCAGGTTCAGAGTCGAGTAATCAGAGCTCCGTCGTTGGCCAGATCCAGCAGGGCGCCCCGCAGCCGCATCACCTCGCTCGCGCCAAGCGGATCATCTTTCTGTTTATGAGCGGCGGACCTTCCCAGGTCGACACGTTCGATCCCAAGCCGCTGTTGACTCGTGATGATGGCAAGCCGCTTCCGTTCGCCAAGCCTGAGATCCAGTTTAACGCGACGAGTAACCTGCTGAAGTCGCCGTGGCGTTTTCGTCAGTATGGCGAGAGTGGTCTTTGGGTCAGCGATTTGTTCCCGAAAGTGGCGGCTCATGTTGACGATCTCTGCATGATCCATTCGGTGCACGGCACCAATCCAGCTCATGGTGGAGCTGTTATGAAACTCCACACCGGCAGCGACAACTTCGTACGACCAAGTATGGGATCGTGGGTCAGTTATGGATTGGGAACAGAGAACTCCGGCCTGCCAGCATTCGTGACGATCTGCCCGACGCTGGCGTTTGGTGGAGTTAACAATTGGAGTTCTGCGTTTCTCCCGGCAACCTATCAGGGCACCGCGATTGGCAATGCCAGTATTCCGTCCGCCAAAGCGCAGGTGAAGTTTATTCGCAACTCGCGATTGCCGCGTGAGATCCAGCAACTCCAACTGGAGCGTCTTGAACAGCGGAACCGAGAACACATGGCTCGATCCGGCGCTGAGGCTTCCCTGGAGGCACGCATGCAGTCGTTCGAACTGGCGTTTCGAATGCAGTCTGAGCTGCCGAGAATTGAAGACCTGTCGACGGAGTCCGAGTCGACTCACAAGATGTACGGCATGGATAATCCGGTGACCGCGAACTTCGGGCGAATGTGCATGATGGCTCGCCGCTTCGCCGAGGCTGGTGTTCGATTCATCCAGGTCACTCACAACGATGACAAAGTCCAGTGGGACCAGCATTCTGAACTGAAAACCGCTCATGCAAAGAATGCTGTCGAAGTCGATCAGCCTATAGCGGCGTTGTTGCAGGATTTGAAAACGCGAGGGCTGTTGGAAGACACTTTGATCTGGTGGGGTGGTGAATTCGGACGCACGCCAACGGCGGAGTCGACAGGCCCAGCGGCTGGGCGAGATCACAACCAGGAAGGCTTTACGATGTGGCTGGCCGGCGGCGGCGTAAAGGGCGGTTTCCGGTACGGCTCAACCGACGATTACGGTTACTACGCCGCAGAGAATAAAGTCCACATCCATGATCTGCACGCCACAATTCTGGACCTCATGGGGCTTGACCATGAGCGTCTGACTTATCGCTATGCTGGTCGCGATTTCCGCCTGACCGACGTAGAAGGCCATGTGGTCCGGGAGATCTACGCCTAACTGCACAGCCCACGGTTTCATGGTTCTTTTTTTCCATAATTGGAACGGAACCTTGCGATCAGTTCATTGTGTAGGGCGAAGACGTTCCTTTCCAGAAACTGCGATCCATCTGTGTGAACTGTGTTGTCCGTGATTCAATTCAAGTTGAATTTTTGACAAAAGGTTTTACGGATACTTCTGATAAGTCCGCAGGCAGAGCGTCAGATAAAATCTCAACATTCGCCCCAACATGGCATTGTCCAGCTAGCGGGCTGCCGTAGGAGCAAAGAGCCTCTGGACCCAACTCCAGAAACACTCATACAATCGGTTCCTGACACATTTGCTCAACCTGCGTTTGAAACGCCGATTTCGCAAAGCCATTTCCGCGGAGTGTTTAATCGTGAGTCGTTGGTTCCTTGTTCTCGTGGTTGCTGTTTTGCTTCAGAATTCTGGTAGTGCCTCAGCACAGACAACGGATGATTCGGTCGTCGTGTCACTGGAGGCGTGGCTGAAGTCTCACGAATTGAATGATGCCGCTTTTACAGTGCTGAGTGCGCAGCCATGGGCTGCCTCTGCAATCTCAAAGGACGATTCAAAGAAAGCCTCAGAGCTGCTCTGGAACGCTCGCCGTGAATTCCTGCGGAAGGAACGAGCGTCGGAGATGGAAGCGCGAGAGATTGTGCTCGGCGAACTCCGTATGCCTTTCTGGTATAAAACCTTTGGCGATGCTCCCGCAGAGGGACGCAGTTTGTTCATCTCGATGCATGGTGGCGGCGGTGCTCCGAAGGCCGTTAATGATCAGCAGTACGAGAATCAGAAGCAGCTTTATCAGCCGCCAGAAGGCGTTTACCTTGTTCCGCGAGCCCCCACGAATACCTGGAACCTTTGGCACGAAGGCCATATCGACATCTTTTTCGATCAGTTAATCACGGACATGATCGTGTTCGAAAACGTGAATCCGGATCGAGTTTACTTCATGGGATATTCAGCCGGCGGTGACGGAGTCTATCAGCTGGCACCCCGCATGGCCGATCGTCTGGCCGCAGCTGCGATGATGGCCGGACACCCGAACGAAGCTCGCCCGGAAGGGTTACGCAACATCGGCTTTACCATCCACATGGGAGCCAATGATTCCGCCTACAATCGCAACAGGATCGCCGCGGAATGGGGGCAGAAGCTGGATGCGTTACAGGCCGCCGATCCCGAGTGTTACATCCATGAAACGACGATCCATCCAAATAAGGGGCATTGGATGAATCTGCAGGATGCTGTGGCTGTTCCTTGGATGGCCAAATTCACGCGCAATGCCTGGCCCAAAAAGATTCACTGGGTTCAGGACGACATTGCCCATTCACGTTTTTATTGGCTGCAAACAGATCTGGCTTCGGCAAAAGCCGGTGATGAAATCATATCCACAGTGAGCGAACAGCAAATTCACATTCAGAAGAGTTCTGCTGCGAATTTGACACTGCTTCTGAATGACAGCCTGTTGAATCTCGATCAGCCAATTACGGTCCTACTCCCCGATGGAACAACGTCGGAGCACCGAGTCTCTCGATCCGTCCGCTCATTGGCGACTTCGCTCCAGCAACGCAATGATCCACAATGCCTCGCAAGTGCGAGAATTTCACTGACGATCCCGCCATCGCCATAAACGCCGTAACCGAAGGTTGCGCAAAAACAGAGAAGGGCAAACGAAACTCAAACCTGCTCCAGATCGCCTTGGATGCCGAGGGCTGTGGTTGCTGTGAGTCTCACCGGAATGACTAAGTCCATCACGGTAATCAACTGGGTGTGCTGGACAGGAGAAGGACTTGGCGCAACTCGGATCGCATATCTCTGTGTCTCAACAGGAAAGAATTGAAGTTGAGGTTCTCGGCGCAAATTCCAATCAGGCACGGTTGCCATTCTAACGACCGCACATTCTAATGACCATGAGAATGTTGTTGCAACTATCCGAGAGTGGCGGTTTGATCGCTGGGACCATTGCCTGTTCGTCGTGTTGCGATTAACATCACTCCAATAGTCTTATGATCTTCAGAGTTTTTTCCTCAATGGCAATTTCTCGTGGCACAGGAAGTTTTTGACGCGAATTTCTGCGCGGAACGTCTCAAGGCGCTGGGTGACCCTCATCGCCTAAGAATCGTGAATGCGCTGCGATACGGCGAACTCGCGGTAGGCGACATTGCGGAATTGCTCGAAGCGGAAGTCGTGACGGTCTCGCACCACCTGAAGATCATGAAGTACGCGAATCTCGTGGAGGTGCGACGCGAGGGGCGGTTCATGTATTACCGTCTACATGAAGACCTGCAGTGCACAAAGGGCAAGGGAACTCGCCTCCTTGATCTCGGCTGCTGCCGTCTGGAAGTTCCGGATCCGAAATAGCTTCCGTTCAATTCGCATAACATCGGCCGTCCGTTGATTGCCGCTCGAAATAACCACGACACTCAGACAAGAAAAGAAGTCGATGAAGCCCGTTTACATCATGGTTGGTGGATTCCTCGGTGCCGGAAAAACATCCACGATTTCCCGACTCGCCCGTCATTACATGAGTCTCGGCAAGAAGGTCGGCATCGTGACCAATGATCAGACCACAGATCTGGTCGATACACAGAGTCTGCGTTCACAGGGCTTTGATGTGGGCGAAGTCGCCGGATCGTGTTTCTGCTGCAACTTCAACGCGCTCACGTCGACCGTCGAGGGCCTTGGTGAAGGTGAGCTTCCGGACATTATTCTGGCGGAGCCAGTGGGAAGCTGCACAGACCTCGTAGCGACAGTGATTCGACCGCTCACGGAAGTCTACGGAGTTCCACTGGATATCGCTCCGTACGGAGTCATCCTGAAGCCAAGTCATGGTCTAAGAATTCTGCGTGGCGAAGCGACCAGCGGATTCTCACCGAAAGCGAACTACATCTTCCGCAAGCAGATTGAAGAAGCCGATTTCGTGGTCATCAATCGGGTGGATGAGTTGTCTGCAGCCGATGTTTCTGAGTTGCAGTCGCTGATTGAAAAGGAATACCCTGGCCGTCCCGTGTTGCGATGCTCAGCAAAGTCCGGCGAAGGGTTTGGTGCTCTTGTCGAGACTCTGGCACTGCGTGGGCAATTCGGCAAACGAGTGATGGAGGTTGATTACGACATCTACGCGGAAGGCGAAGCGGAACTGGGCTGGCTCAATAGTCAGGTTGTTGTCGAATCAAAGCAGGAGTTCGAACTGGATCAGTTGCTGATGGATTTGATTCGCCGCTTACACGCTCGACTGCTGTCCGCCAGTGCTGAGGCTGCTCATTTGAAAGTGATCGGCCTGTGCGATGCGAGCTACGCAGTAGCGAATGTTGTCAGCAACCAAACCGGCCCGGAACTTTCCCTCGCATCCGCGACGAAAACGACGACGGCCAATGTGGTTGTCAATGCTCGTGTCGCGATTGATCCGGCCGATCTTGAGTTCATGGTCCGGGAAGAATTGGAGTCCGCGACAAAGGCAATCGGGGCGACTCAGAATGTCGTTTCTCTGCAGAGCTTCCGACCGGGTCGTCCTGTCCCTACGCATCGAATTTCTTAGCTCGACAGCGCCATGTTGTGCCCTCTGCCCAATTTTTTTGCGGATATCGCGTGGGTTCGCATGGCAGCATTCTCGCAAAACTGGGGGGATACGGCCGTGGTTAGGGGGCTGTCTGGGACCGATGCCACCCACGAAAGCCCACTCATCCGGCCTGTCGGCTACTTTCTCCCCAAGGGGGCCAAGGGGCGCCATTTCACGCAGCAAATTCTGATCACAAAGCTCCTTTAGTGAATCTGAGTCGTCAAACATGGCGCTGTCCAATTGGGCGGTGTTGCCAAGCAGCAAGAAGTCGAGGCTACAATTCCACATTCGCTGAAAACGTTCGGTGGCTTCCGCTGAACCCGTCAACCAAAAATTGCGGTCACCGGGTTGCCGGTGGAAACGCGGACGGGGCGACCGAACTCATCCGGGATGGCAGTTTCTGGTGAGAATCCAAACGCGTGTAGAATGGTGGCCGCGTAGTCTTCCGGAGTGACGGGATTGTCTTTCACATACGCCCCCTGAGCATCGCTGGCTCCATAAATTGCTCCGCCGCGAATACCTCCGCCGGCGAGCAAATTCGTGTAACAATGAGCCCAGTGGTCGCGGCCATTTGTTGCATTGATCTTCGGTGTCCGCCCAAACTCTCCGGCGACGGAAACGAGCGTATCGTCCAGCAGGCCGCGCTGTTCAAGATCTTCCAGCAGGGCCGAGAACGATCGGTCAAATGACGGCGTGCAATACTGATGAGTAATCTGTTGGCGTCCTGTGAGCTGTCCATCAATGCCGCAAACGTCATTCGGCACTCCGTGATTATCCCACAGATTGAACTGGCAGCCTTTCGTATCGAAGAACGTCCAGAACACGTTGACGAATCGCACTCCGGATTCAATCAGTCGACGAGCCATCAGAAAGCTTTGACCGTACTCATTGCGGCCGTAGCGATCGCGCATCGTTGCGGACTCATTCTCCAGATTGAACGCTTCGCTGGCCGCAGCACCGCTCAGCAACTGAAACGACTTCTCATAGAATCCATCGTAACGCTGAGTTGCGGAGTCTGGCAGCGTGCGACCGATGGCCTGGCGGAGCTGGCGGCGTGATGTCAGACGCGTTGTCGAAACATCCTGCAGGAGTTGCACAGAATCAAGATTCAGCGGAGCCTCTGTCAGAGAACCTTTGCGTTCCTTGTTGAACATCAGCGGATCATAACTCGGTCCGAGAAATCCACCGGATTGGCCCTTGTAGTTCGGGGAACTGGTCGTAAACGGACGAGGCAAAACGACCCAGGCCGGAAGAGCTCCCTTTTCACCGAGAAGCTTGTGGAGAATTCCTCCGAGCCCTGGATGATCTCGCCGTGAGGCATACACATCCGTCGCAATCCGAGGCAGTTCGCCCATGACCGTATGGGCGATCGCTCCGTTGTGATCGTTGTTACTATGCGTCATCGAGCGAATCAGAGCCAGTTTATCCGCATGCTGAGCGACTTGCGGAATCAACTCGCCGAACGGCAGCCCCGGCACCGCTGTGGAGATCGGGGAGAAGTACGATCGAATTCCCGATGGGGCCTCCGGCTTTATGTCCCAAAGATCAGGCTGCGATGGACCGCCGCAAAGAAAAATCGAGATGCATCGTTTGGCTGTCGCTGTTGACGAAGCGGCCACAGTCGCCGCTTCAAGGGCTCGAGGAATCATCAGCCCCGTGGCGGTCAGCGCACTGATTCTTGAGGCTGCTCGTCGCGTGAGGCAACTTAGCGGTTGAGGAAACAGAGTAATCACGATGCGACTCCCGGCACGAACTCCATCGATCTCACATTGATAGCTTATTGAAAAGTCGCCGCAGTTCGAGCATCGCGGGGCGGAATCGGCCTTTTTGACAAAGACTTCTAAATGCTGCCCAAACCACGATCTCGCCTCAATCGACGGAATTCACGTTGTCTCCGAGTCGTCTCCTGAGTTGACATGGGCCAATCGATGGAAAGAATCACCGAATCCCTTCCCCACGAAATCTGATTCCTGCGACATATCCATGAAAACGTCTCTCCTGCTGACGACGGCTTTGTGCTTTGCTTTTGCTCCGCAAATCGCACTTGCTCAAAACGCAACCGCCGAACAGAAGTTTGTGCCAGATAAGGCCGCGTATGACCGGACAGTGACTCCGTTTCTGAAGGAACATTGTCTGCGATGTCATGGAGAGAGAACTCAGGAGGCTGATTTTCGAGTCGACACGCAACTGACGGCCGACCTTTCAGACCGGCTCAATCGCCAGCGTTGGAATGAAGTGGTGGATGTGCTCAACAGTCATTCCATGCCGCCAGAAAGTGAACCACAGCCAAAAGCTGAAAGCGCTGCCGCGGTCGTCGACTTCATCACAAACCAGA
>CANHVD010000191.1 GCA_947463775.1 Planctomycetaceae bacterium
ACAGGTTCCACGGGTGGAAATCCATCCCGCAGAAGTCCAGTGATTAAAGGTTGATCCTGCAGGGGTCGACCAGCCGGCCAGTTATTGGGATCAAGATCTCGATACATCAAAAGGCGAGTAAACGAGAAGCACCACAGCACGATATCGTCAGCTCGCACCTCCCACCCGCGTTGATCGGCAATGACCTCCGTCACATCCTGAAAGTAAGTGGCCGGTGAGAGATCGTCTGTGTTGGGGACGTCAGGAAGATTAATCCCGAAGTCACTCTTGAGTCGCACCTTCAGAGTCAGGTTGGTCTCAATTTCGCCGTCGTTCCAGGACAACGAGTAACGTCTGCCCGAGCGACCTTTCTCAAGCACAACGGGGACCAGCAGCAGTGGCGCGTAACGTGGTGCTTCGGGGGCGCCGAGTTCAAACCACTTCAGGAATCCGAGTGCCAGATAAAGCACATTGACTCCCTGCTCCTGCATCAGCGTGGAGCTGTCATCCATGAGGGCCTGAAGCCGACGATCCAGTTCTTCCGGACTCAATCTGGTGTGCAACACATCATCAGTTGCAGACATTGCGCCGGCGTTGTGTTTACCCGACGCAGGTTCGGAACTCGGATGCGGGGCGAGTTCTGAGTCGGGATTGAGGCGGGAATTACCAGCCGACGCCTTCTCAGCGAGTGGGCCTTCCTCAAAGCGCAACGCAGTGCCCTCATGGACGAGCATGCGAAACACGTCAGCCGCTGATTCGTCATGAACACCGATCGCCGCGCCGGGATTCCTGTCGCGAGGCATCGAGAGCAAGCGATTGGTGGTTGTGAGTTCCAGCAGATCCCGTCGGGCAAGTTCCAGCTGTTTGAGCAGTTGATCGGAGTTAGCCATGTGTTGTTTGGAGTATTGTGAGGCGAAACGCTCGGTGTTATGGGGACTTGATTTACGTCGATGTTGCTCATGCCTTTGATGTGAGTCTTCCGGCTCGCGCCGGCGCGATTTTGACCTCACCCCTGCGATGGCGATTTCGTTTAACGGTAAGCCGCAGGCGACTGCCATTGCTTGCATCGACGCCTGCGGCTTGCCGTTAAACGAGACAGTCCGCTTTACTTTCAGCATTCATGTGAATGTGATCCCATCTGACTCATTGCTCTCGATCATCGATTCCGCATTTGCGACGCACATAATCCTGAAAAGCCCAGACAAGTTCTTCAAGAGTACTGATCGTTCCGTGAAAGGGACTGTGCTTCATGCCTCGTTGAAGGTCGGGATATAGGCGAGCGTCCTCGGCAAGAATCTGCTTGATCACAGCCACTTTGGCTTTGCCCCAAAGTTTTGTCATCAGTCGTGATCCAAACGTTTCCTTGACCGCTTTCAGCGCAAACACGTGCACAGTCATGTGGCACGACTCTGGTGACGTGGGGAAAACAGACATCACCTGCAACATCGCATCAATGCGCATGATGAAGATGTTGGGGAAGGTGTGATGCAGGCGATATTGATGAGTGCATCCGGGCTCCAGCAGGGAAAGAAGGCGATTGGCGACGCGGCGATACAACTCTGGTGAAACGATGGGCGATCGCAGGATCGTTCCCTCGGGAGTAATCACGTGTTCAATCTCTTCTTCAGTTCCGAAACTGACCAGTGTCTTTGGATGAATCAAAGGGACGTGGTAAGTTTCTACGGTGTTCTCTGCGACCACCTTCCAGCCAGCATTGAAGTCATAGCTCCACGTGCCAGCCTGTTGCCATCGTTCTGCCGGGAACTCATCCATGACAGGAATCAGCGGCCCGGGCACATCACGCAGGGCCGGAGCATCATCATTCAGTGTCACAAAAATCATGGGGCCACGCACTTCCGTGCGAAATGATTTCAGACACTCTGGCCCCCCAGGCATCGGCCGAAAATGCTGCGCGAACGGAATCTTTCCGGTGCGACCATCAGCGTTAAACTGCCAGCCGTGGTATTGGCAGGTCATCTCTTTTGAGTGACCACTTTTCTCATGACTCAACAGACAATGGCGGTGCGGACAGACGTTCAGAAACGTGCGAATGGTGCCCCCGAAGTTACGAATAATAATCGGAGTTCCAAACAGTTCCCGAGTCAAAAAGTCACCGTCCGCGGGAAGATCGCTCAAGCTTGCCACGGCCTGCCACGACGGTCGAAACAGAACGTCAATTTCCTTCTGATACTGCTCAGGGCAGAAGTACAGAGACGGCTTCAGAACGTGTGGCAGACGACACTGATGGACAAACATTGAGCGTTCTTCACTGGGAATCGGACTTATCAGCAGCGCAGGTTCGAGACTCTGATCGATCGCAACGATCGCTCAGTTAGTTCTCGATGGCTCGCTGCAATAGATTCGCTGTCATCTTCTGAACTCGTTCATCAGGACCATGAGGCCGACTGTGATGTGACCATGGCAACGTATGCCCCGGAGGATCTCCCAGAGCCTGAGCCCACCAGATAGTCGCCGCGTTGAAGACGAAGTTCTTCTTCGGACCGGGATAGATCGTGGCGGTCCATTGCTGAGGATTCACTCCGCCCTGCCATGCTGTTCCGGCAGCGACAATTTCCAGACCCGGAATCTCAGCCGGCTGACCGTGATACTCCCAGCCGATCAGTCCCGGGATAAACTCTCCGTTCTTAACGCCCGCATCCTTGAACATCCAGTGGTCGGCTTTTGAAACAACCCAGTCACCGCCGCCATTGACGGGTTCAATATTGCGAGCCCCCATCAGCAGTCCTTCGTCAGGCCCACGATGAGGAAATGGTCCGTTGTCTTTTTCGCGACCCACTGCGTAATCATTCTCCGCACCATACGGGCCGCCGCGGAAGAAGATGCGGTTAGGATTCCCGGTGGAGGATGCTCGCAGTGGAGTCACCCAGCACACACTGTTACCGGAGAGAAACAGCAGATCGACGCCTTCATCACGCATTTTCGACACGCTGTTGAACTGGCGAATATCCCAGTACTCATCATGACCAATGCTGACAAATGATTTGCATTTCAAGCCACGATCGGGAGTTATCATGTCGCTGTTAGAGCAGTAAGTAACGTCGTAGCCGTTCTGTTCCAGCCAATAGGTCATCGGGAATTCATAAGGAATAAACTCTCCTGAGCCAACGCTGAGCGGGTCGTTGACCACAGACGTGTATTGAGCTTCTCGACCATAAGGACGATCGAAACTCACATCAGCCCATGGTCCCTGACCGCCTTTGGGATGCGTGTAAACAGAGTAATGACTTGGCCAGACGTTGTAAGCTTGCCAGGTGTTATCCGAACATTGAAACAAGACATCAGCCGGTCGTTCATCGCGTACGATAAAAATGACGTAGCTCTGCCAGTAAGGTTCATTGCCTTCCGGAATCGTCGTCATGCGTCCGAGATAGACGCCGCTGATCCATTCTGAGGGAATCGTCAACGTTACCGATGGCTCCCAATGGCATTCGTGCAGATCTTTCTCGCCGATGACTGGTTCCGGCTGTGTGACGCCTTTCACGCGATCAATCGTCTGCATCAATCGAGCACCGCGGCCGCCGTAGTATCCTGTTCGGAAGATCTCCAGCTTGAAGTCTCGCGCAGGTTTTGAAGAGACCATGATGTCAATCTTTTCACCCGCGAGGACGCTTTGCTTTGAGCAATAGCCTTCGATGTTCCAGGAACGGCATCCGGCCCCGTCGACTTTGACTCGCGTCAATTGCCAGTCGATTGATCCCGGCAGTTGATTTTCCTTCTGGATGAGATTCTCTGCAAACGTCGACAGGCTGCTGACCATCAGCACAGCCATGGTCAACAAACAGCGAACGCTGAATTTTATCAGGGAATATCGATGTTCGAAGCCGACAAGTGGCTCAGTGCATTTCGCGAGGTCTTTGGCCATGTTGGTGATTCCTTAGAGGCGAGTGAATGAAACAGGCGGGACGCTTGACGATGTGACGCAGAGTCCCGGATGATAATGTTCCGCCACCAAAATCTCCCTCATGGTCGAAAAATCGATTTCTGAGTCTCGCCTGTTGATTCTTAAACTGATTTTGTCGGCCTCAAGTCTTTGCTCTACCTTCCGTCAAGAAAGTAACTGCTGTGCTCATTTTCGATGCTCATCTGGATCTGGCTTTGAATGGTGTCGACTGGAATCGTGACATGCGATGTTCGGTCGACGACCTGCGTGCTCATGAACGTCATCTGGGAATGACCGAGGCCGGACGCACCGGAAGTACGCTCAGTCTTCCGGAATTGCGAGCGGCCGAAATTGGAATCTGCCTTTCCACGCTGCTGGCTCGTCAGGAAAAGGAGATCAACCACTCGTTCGGCTGGACGTCTCCTCAAACATGCTACGCAATGGCCCATGCTCATCTTGCGTGGCATCGTGCAATGGAACGTGCCGGTTTGATGCGGTCGATTAAAACTAAACGTGATCTGGCTCACCATATTGATGACTATCGCAAGAACCCAACGACCGCACCGCTGGGTTTCATTCAGACAATGGAAGGTGCGGATCCCGTGCTGATTCCGGATACGATTGATGAGTTTTACGAACACGGCCTGCGAGCTATCGGCCTGACGCATTATGGTGCTAATCGTTACGGTGGTGGTACGGCCTGCGAAGTCGGGTTGGCTCTGGATGCGATTCCATTGCTGAAACGCATCAGTGAACTGGGAATGACGCTGGATGTGACGCATCTGTCGGATGTCGCATTCTGGCAGGCACTGGAATACTTCGACGGCCGCATTCACGCGAGTCATCAGAATTCACGTCGCCTTGCACCGTGGCAGCGACAGTTTTCTGACGAACAATACAAAGCCGTTATCGATCGCGATGGTGTCATCGGGATGGCATTTGATGTCATCATGCTACAGCCGGGCTATGTGCGTCGAGTGACTCCCGCGACAGTGACAATGGAACGCGTTGTTGACAATATCGATATCGTCTGTCAGCTGGCCGGGAATACTCGTCATGTTGGAATCGGCAGCGATCTTGACGGCGGATACGGAGTTGAGCAGACACCTGCCGACTTCGATCGTATTCGCGACCTGCAGCGACTGACGGAAATGATGTCAAAGCGAGGGTACACGGAAGCCGATATTGCCGGCATCATGCATGGCAACTTCCTGCGATTCTTCAGCGAAGTTCTGCCGGATTAGTTTTCTCAAGGTATTTGTCATGTCCAGCGTATCTGCAATCACGGCCGAAGAGTTCGTCTCGAAGCTTCCTGAACTTCCGGAAGCAGGTCGCTGGCATGAGCTTCATGACGGTCTGCCCGTACTGCTGTCAGCTCCTGACGATGTCCACGGGACGATTGTTCTAAATCTGACTCGCGCGCTGGCAACCTGGTTGCAGGGCCAGCCCGTGGCAACTCGAGGTTATGCGTGTCCGGGGATTGGGCTGCACGTCAAATCTCAGCCGGACACGGTTTATTTTCCGGCGATGAGTCTGTTTAAAGATGGTCGGCCGTTTTCGCAATTCGATCGCACAATTGCCTCAGAGGTTCCCAAACTGGTGATCGATCTGGCCTCGTCCAACGATCGTCGCACGGATATGCGTCTGCGGACAACGGCTTACCTGAAGCACGGCGTTGAAGTGATCTGGATACCAGACCCATTCAAGAAAGAGGTTCAGGTCATTCGGCGTTCGGCCCATACGCTGGCCCTCGGCAAATGGCAAATTCTGAACGGCGATCCTGTTCTTCCGGGGTTCCAGATCGAAGTCGAAAAGATCTTCGCTCAACCAAAGTGGTGGAACGGCGAACTGCCGGAGTTCTCGGTGGTGCAGGAATAAGCTTGTCACGGAATAGAAAATCCCGTCGACGGAGCGACGAGTGTGCGGTACACACGTCGCTCCGCCAACGGGATTCTTATGCTTTCCCGTCGTGCCGCTCGGCATAGGCCGATCCAGCCTCTACTTCCGCTGATCCAGCGCGACATAGTCGCGAACTGTTGCGCCCGTGTAGATCTGACGCGGACGGTAGATGCGACTTGTGTCTTCGTCACGCTGTTCACGCCAGTGAGCCAGCCAGCCTGGAAGGCGGCCGATAGCGAACATCACCGTGAACATGTTCGTTGGGATGCCCATCGCTCGGTAAAGAATGCCGCTGTAGAAGTCGACGTTCGGATACAGTTTGCGGCTTACGAAGTAGTCGTCTTCCAGAGCGATCTTTTCGAGGTTGCTCGCAATCTCCAGCAGAGGATCGTTGATCCCAAGTTCCTGCAGAACCTGCCCAGCCATCTTTCGCAAAATCGTGGCTCGTGGATCGAAGTTCTTGTACACGCGGTGACCAAAGCCCATCAGGCGGAAGCCGCTGTCCTTATCCTTGGCCTTCGCGACATACTTCTTATAGTCATCTCCGTCTTCGTGAATCATCTGCAGCATTTCGAGCACGGCCTGGTTGGCCCCGCCATGCAGAGGTCCCCACAGAGCACAGATGCCGGCTGAGATTGACGCGAAGATATTGGCACGGCTGCTGGCAACGATACGAACTGTAGATGTACTGCAGTTCTGCTCATGATCCGCGTGCAGGATCAACAGCATGTTCAGTGCCTTCACCAGCACTGGATTGATTTTGTATTCCTCGGCCGGAACAGCAAACATCATGTTCAGGAAGTTGGCACAGTAGGACAGATTATTCTGAGGATAAATCGTCGGCTGGCCAATCGACTTCTTGTAAGCATAGGCTGCGATTGTTCGCACCTTGGCGATCAGACGCACAATGTTGACGTCGGAAATGTCGTCTTCGGTGCCGGGGTAGTAAGTCGAAAGAGAAGAAACCATCGCCGACAGAATCGCCATCGGGTGCGCGTTTGGCGGGAATCCTTCGAAGAACTTCTTCATGTCTTCGTGAATCATGCTGTGATAAGTCAGCTGAGCACGGAATGCCTTGAGCTGTTCCGGGGTTGGCAGTTCGCCATACAGCAGCAGCCACGACGTCTCGACGAAGTCTGAACGTTCCGCTAATTGCTCGATTGGGTAACCGCGGTAACGCAAAATGCCTTTGTCACCGTCGATAAACGTGATCGCACTTTTGCAGGCACCGGTGCTGTTGAATCCGGGATCCATCGTGATCGCGCCGGACTGAGCCAGCAACTTGGTGATATCGACAGCGGTTTCATTCTCCACGCCGCGAATCACCGGCAACTCGTAGGATTTACCGTCAAGAGTCAGACTGGCCGATGACATAAATTCGGGTTCCATTCAATCATGAGATACTTCCCGGACGCAGCGCCGCTGCCAACACGGGAAAAACGAACAGGTTCTCGCCTTGTTCTGTGCGCCAAACGGTATCACGAGAACCGCAAAAGTAAACTCACCCGCGCCGGAACATCTTTTCCGAGATTGGAATCGTGCAGGTCATCCGGAATACACAGGCGGGGCAGAGTCGCCTGTCCCGCCGACAAAACGCTGTTTCCACTACCAAAACCGGTCATCTGCCCGTTATCATCGCGAAGTTCCATGCAGCCCTTAGTGGCCGGCGCGGCAAGTTCAGGCATGATCTTTCGACACGATCTTTCGATTTGAAGGACCTGAGAATGGCAAATCGACCAACTTCCGGACTGTGCATTCCTTCTCAGCACGGGCTTTCTCGTCGCGGATTTTTCTCCCAGGGAGCACTCAAGGCCAGTGCGATCGGTGGCGTCGCAGGTTGCTTTGCCGCCGATATGGGCCAGATTCACGCCCTGCGTTCGGAAGAAATTGCGGGCGAATTGAAACGGCAGGACAAGCGAGTCATCCTGCTGTGGCTGGCCGGCGGTGCCAGTCAGTTTGAAACGTGGGATCCGAAGCCAGGTGCCAAAACCGGAGGCCCATTTCGTGCGATTCAGACCAACGCAACGGGCGTTCACATCAGCGAGTTGCTGCCAGAGCTTTCACAGCGAATGCACCACACCGCCATTATTCGATCGCTCAATACAAAAATTGCCGACCACGGTCGCGGCGCGGATTTGATGGAGACGGGGCGTCTGAAAGACCCAAGCATTCTCTATCCGGATCTGGGCGCTGTGGTCGCTCGTGAACTGGGTCGGCTGGAGAGCAAAGTTCCGGACTATGTGTCGCTCTACACATCAACCGAAGGACGACGCAAAGGGACCAGCGGATTTCTGGGCGCGCGGTATGCTCCGATGTTTCTTTCCGAAAGCATGATTCCGCCCAATATCGTCAGGGCGGAGTCTCTCCCTGAGATTGATCACAAGGACCGCGCAGCATTGCGAGATGCGTTGGGCCGCCGTTTCGCAAGTGCTCGTCGCAGTGATTCCGTCGACAGTCAGAACTCGGCGTATCAACGAGTTCATGGACTCATGGCGAGTGCCGAACTATTCGATATCTCAAAAGAGCCAGCCGATGTGCAGGCGCGCTACGGACCGACTCAGTTCGGCCATCAATGTTTGATTGCTCGTCGACTGGTTGAAGCCGGTGTTCCGTTTGTCAAAGTCGCTCGAGCGTGGTGGGACAGCCACGGTCAGAACTTTGAAACACATCAGGAGTTGTGTGCCGATCTGGACCATTCCATGTCGGTGCTGCTGGATGATCTCGAACAACGCGGACTGCTGAAAAACACACTGGTCATCACACTGGGTGAGTTCGGAAGAACGCCGCAGATTAATTCGAGCCTTGGACGAGACCATTTCGCCAGCGCGTGGAGTTGCAGCTTGTCAGGGCTTGGTATTCGAGGCGGTGTGGCTTACGGGAAGACAGATCCCGAGGGCCACACAGTTGTCGAAGGCGAAGCGTCGGCGGGAGACTTGTTTGCGACGATCCTGACGGCCCTTGGGATCGACTACAAACACGAATACACCGTTGGCGCACGGCCTGTTCCGTTGTCCGATTTTGGTTCGGAGCCAATCGCGGAAGTACTCGCGTAGGTCCGGCTGAAGTAGACAGCACTAAGTTTTTGTTGTGCGGAAACGCATCGACAGAAAATCCCATTCAGGATTCTGTTTCTGTGAGTGCTGAGCTTCCCACTCGGAGTTAAACAACACGGCCAATTGATCGTACTGGTCCACGACCTGCCGACTGGAAGACAATAGCTGTAGCTCGGACTTGCATCCTGGCTTCGGCACAACCCACCGAGCCACCTTATAGTTCAGCCAGCGAACTTCCGTTTCGGTATCATACTCGGACTGCAGACGAAATTTGACCACGTCAAACTGCAGTTCACCCACCGCCGCGAGGATCAACTGTTTGACAGAAGTGCTTGGAGTCTGAAAGACCTGAATCGCGCCTTCTTCAAGCAACTGAGTGAGACCTCGTTCAAACTGCTTGCGGCGTCCGGTATCCATGCAGATCATCATCGCAAAGAACTCCGGAGAGAACTGCGGCAACGGTTCAAAGTTGACAGGAGCCCCTTCGCAGATCGTATCTCCTAACAGGAATTCACCAGGATTCACCAGGCCGATGATGTCACCCGGAAAGGCTTCATCCATCGTTTCGCGTTCCTGTCCGAACAACTTGTGCGCACGCTTCAGGCGGATCTTTTTTGCGGTCCGAGGATGATAAACTTCCATCTCCCGGCGAAAG
>CANHVD010000192.1 GCA_947463775.1 Planctomycetaceae bacterium
AGAACTCGGCCGAACGCTGGCGATAGATTTCGGGCTTGTCAACTTTTGAGCCACCGTAGGACTCGGTGATGGCTTCCGGAAAATTGGGATACTCGACAAGGTTCGCGGTTCCGTTTAGCGAAACCACACCATCGACACATTCCGGATGCAGAGCTGCGAAAGCCAGGGCCGAAGTACCGCCCATGGAGCCGCCGGAAACGATCACATCGCGAATTCGATAGCGGCCATGCAGGTTATCAAGAATCTGCAACATGTCTGCTTCGGCAGCCGGTCCCATCCACGACGTCTTTGCTCGATAATCCGGTGAGACAAAGATCATGTGTTGCTCGGCAGCGGCATCGCGTGAGCCTTTGCATTCTCCACGTCCATCTTTCACGAACTGCCATCGATCTGATCCGTGCCCGTGCAGAGCAATCACAAGATCGTGAGCTGTGTCATTGCGAAAACCGGGCGGAAGAATAACGACGTAACGCTGTTCGGTTCCATCGAGCTTTGAAGTGAACGCCACGTCAAGAGGCTCGGAAGATTCCTGGCCGACGACTCTTGGAAAAGGCAGTGCAACAACGCTCACCGTGGCAAAAATCGCAATCCACAACAGTTGGGCGCACTTCGCTGATAGTCGCACGTCGATCTCCCCTACAGGAATTCTGGTGCGATCTTGTTGTCAAACGCCCAATGTTTCAGGCAGGTAATTGCGCACCTGCCTGAGTGTATCGTTTACTGATGGCTTGTGCAGACATCCAGCGGCATGGACTTGCAAAGATCTTCTGGAGGCCTGTGAGGTTCCGCGTCGCCGATCAGGGGCAGAAGTCGGCTGGCCGCGAACAACGCCAGCAATGGCAGAGTCAACACGACGATGGCGGCAATTAAGCCTTCGCGACCGTCCAGCGTGAGGTTGTAGTAGACGAAGCCACGAAAGCTTTTGGAGAACATTTGTCCGCCGATGACGACGTTCCATCGCATCGCAAAGACCTGAATCAGAATCAGAATCCCCGAGACGGTGCCCAGAAATGTTCTGAGAGCAGCGTAGCGTTCGGTTCGAAATGCCACAGGCAGAAGCAGGAAAGGAATCACCGAACCGATTGCCACCTGGATTAATCCGTAGGAAACGGCCAGTCGTCCGGTCAACAATTCTCTCAGTACATCCCACTCAGCGCCGGCTTCATAGGCCAGGTGGAGCAGTTCCAGCAATTCCAGTGACACGGCTGCAACTAGTGACATCCAGAGATACTTGCAAAGTGAGCGAACGCAGTCTGCATCTGGTGTGATCTTTTTCGCCCAGCACAACACCAGATAAAGCAGCAGTAGTGCCGCGATCCCGGAGAGAATGGCGGAGATCAAAAAAATCACCGGAAGCAACGCCGTTGACCACCAGGGATTCGCTTTGACGCCACCGAACAGGAAACCCACATAACCGTGCAGCACACAAGCGGCCGGAATTCCGATGATAGCCAGCACTCCGATCAGCCATTCGTCCGCCTTCTGACTTCCCGGAGTAATCTGTCGAGAGCCCAGAGCCAGAATGCGGAAGATGAAGCCTTTAAGCCCCACTGCGTTGGCAGCGCCTTCGACAATTTCCGGACGATACAGCAGCCACACTTCTACAATCAGCAATAACATGTACAGGCTGTAGATGAAGCCAAAGCCTGCCATTGCTGACGTTTGATGGGGGGTAATCATAATGTTAAGTGCTCGTTCCGGATGATGCAGATGCAGCAGCAGCGGAACCGTCGCGCAGGAACAGAAACACAACGCGGTCACCAGAGCCAGTCGAGCCACAGGCTTGAGTTTGTGATCATGAAACACGTGATACAACGCTGAAACGACGAACGCGCCAGCGACCAGTCCCGTGATGTACGGGTACAACACAATCATGATGCTCCACGCGACGTGGACATCGTTCGGATAAACGAAGGAAGGGCCGTGCATCAGACCACCTCTTTGGACAAACCGACGTAGTGTAACTTGGGATGTGTGCCGAGATGTTCCTTCAGCACCTGAGTACGCGTTGCGCCAAGTCGTTTGCTGAGTTCACTCTCCGGATCATCCAGCCGTCCGAAGACTCGAGCACCCACCGGGCAGGCTTCGACACATGCAGGTTCCTGGTTCTTCGTGATGCGGTGATAGCACCATGTGCATTTGTCTGCGCTGTTGGTCTCGGGATTGATGTATCGCATGCCATACGGACACGCCTGGACACAATATCCGCAGCCAATGCAGTGATCGGTATCGATCAGTTCCACACCCTCTGGCGAAGTGAACGAAGCATGCACCGGACAGACCTGATTACACGGAGCATCGACACACTGATTACAGAGCTTTGGAACAAAGTAAGCCTTGTCGACCAGCGCGGCGTCAACGATCGGGAGTTTCGATTCGTGGTATCCGGTTTCCGGAACAAGATCGACCTGCACGGTGCCATCTTTGAAGTGAACGTATCGCTCGACCCACGTGCGCGAATAGCCGTCGGGCACATGGTTCTCGGTGCGACAAGCGGACAGGCATTTTCCGGAGCCGATACATTTTTCCGTATCGACCAGAAAACCGTAGAGTACAGGTTTCGCAGCCGAAGCGGCGGGAGGTGCTGGAACTGCACCACCATTGAGAGGAGCTGGCAGCGGCGTCTCAGCCGCGGTTTCCGGGGACTCCATTGGCAGCAGTGTCAAAGCAAACGAGCCAAACACCATTGACGTCGCGCGGGACAGAAACTGTCGGCGAGAATCGGCCTTTGATCGTTGTTCACCGCCGCACGAAACCCCGCCGCAGGATCCGCCACCGCTGCAGGGAGTTCCCTGATTCAGAATATTCAGCCCTGATGTCGCGGGGCGACTTCCGCAGCCAGATGCACCAGCTGAATCATGAGACTTGTTCACTTGAGACTCCTGGAATCTTGTTTTCGGTCTGTGTTCAGCAACGGATCTCAGATCCCTGGACTATGCCCTGTATGACATTCAAAACAGACATCGGGGCTGTCGATGTTTTCTGCTCCCTGATCAGCAAGGTGACTCTTCACATCAATGCTGCGAAAGTCCGCCGGCATTCCGACAACTTTTTCGTGGCACGACAAACACGTTGCTCGATCTTTGGTGATAAACAGATCCAGCTTGGTGAAGAAATCGCCGTCCCACGGTTTCGCTTTTTCGATCGTCACACTGGGATCGCCCGCAGCTTTCTCGGCCTGAGCCATATGTTCGTGGCCGTTCCCGTGGCAATGCAGACAAGCGACGTCCTTATGAGGCGACTCTGCCCGTTCTTCGTGGACGCTGTCATGACATTTGAGGCATGAAGTGTCGGAAGTCAGAACAGGTTGCTGAGCGGCGATCTCCCGCAGAGCATCTCCTCGATACGGTCCATGTTCGCCGAATGATTTTGGAATCAGATGACTGCGAGCCGCAATCAGTCCGCCGCCCAGAACCACCAGCCCGAGAGCGACGGCCTGCAAGTGGCGAGTGTCCCGCAAGAATGAAAACTGCTGGCTCATTCCGCTGAACTCCTGGTTGGTGTCTGCAGAAATTGCTCGAGGCCGGATCGGCGAAGCAATTGTTCGAGTGTCGGAGAATGTTGATCGGCTGGATTAACGCGGTGATGGGAGACTCTACGGATCAATTGCCGAGCCTGCTCAGGAGACAATTCCGCGGTCTGCTGACGGGCGTCGACAAACGCAACCTGAATAAACATCAGGAGCAGCGTGAGTCCTGCAAGAAGGATGCTGAAAACAATTCCGATGACAATAATGGCGGGCATGGCTTAATTCTCCGCACGATTTGGAATTGAGGTGGGTAGTTCGAGGGGTGATCTTCAGGGGGGCTTCCTCAAGCTTCGCCGCGCGAGACGCAGTACCTGTTTGAGGACGTTTTTCTTCGACATCGCCATTCTTCCGGCCCAATAATGAGACAATAAGATACGCAAGTCTATTATTTGGCCGGGAAGTTGGCGGAATAGAGTCTTTTTCCCGGAAGTGGAGAACTGCAAAGCACATCCGTCACTGAACGTTTGTTGCAAACGTGCGTCCGTATGGTCGAGTTCACCACGAAGGCAACATTTTCGTTTAACGGCGAGCCGCAGGCGGTGGCGAAAGCGGGCAACGACGCCCGCGGCTTGCCGCTAAACGAATAAATGCATACTCCGCAAAAGCAACCGAGCGTTGCCCTACCTGCAATTAGCGCCCAAGTCCAAGCGTCACAAGAGGCAGCGGGTTCTGTTCACAGAGTGGTGAAACAGCGCCGGGCTGTTGCAGGATCGCCCTGACCGTCGTTTCCCGAAGGCTCTTCTCTGCGCGAGCCATCACATCATCAAGACTCTGGTGCAATGGGCACAGTGTTCCGGTATGTGACACAATTCCCAGTGGGCATTTGCGAATGCGTTGGAACGGTTCGACAGACTCGATGACCTCCCAGAGAGTCAGGTCGTCGGGACTCTTGCTCAGCACAAAGCCGCCATGGAGTCCTCGTTGAGAAGACACGATGCCGCCTTTGGCGAGACCCTGCATGAGTTTAGACAGGTACGGCGCGGGTACCTGAGTTTTCGCGGCAATCTCTTTCGCCGTGCATGGACGTCCTCCGTGTTGAGCGATCGTTACAACCGCGCGGAGTGCGTACTCGACAGTTTGTGAAATCACGAATACGACCTTTCCAGGGCATCTGTCCCGTAGTACCGCATGATTGCAAAAGGAATAGCCTTCAGGAAGTGATTCACGTCAACTTTTCCGACTCTATTGACGGTTGCGTGTGCGTTGCTTCGCGCGACAGACCCAGGTATTCTGCCGGAGAGAGCTACGTGCGGAATGCGCCGCCGCCGAGTTTTGGTTGAATGAACGAATCAACACATTCGTCAGCCTGACGAATCATAGACAGGAGCATTGCGATGTCCCCACCGAGACGAGAGTTCCTGAAGACAGCTGCGGCGACCGCAGCGGTGACCGTTTTGGCGAATGCTGGTGAGAGTGCGGCCGACGAAGCCACTTCTGAACGGATCCAGATCGGGTTCATTGGCTGCGGCGGGATGGGTTCAAACCATCTCAAGCTTTTGTCGCAGCGGAAAGACGTCGAAGTCGCCATCGTTTGCGATGTTGACCAACAGCGACTCGCAGATGCCGCAAAGATGGTTCAGGAGGGGTCAGGCAAAGCTCCGAAGTCGACAGGAGATCTCAGAACGATTCTGGATGACAAGTCGATCGACGCGGTATTCATCGCCACGCCCGACCATTGGCATGCACCTGCCGCAATTCTCGCCCTCGATGCTGGCAAGCATGTTTATGTCGAAAAGCCCTGTTGCCACAACGTTCGCGAAGGACGCCTATTGGCCGAAGCGGTCAAACGCAGCGGGAAGCGATTGCAGGTTGGTACGCAGAGCCGTAGTACTCCATGTGTAGCAGAAGGCATCGAACGAGTTCGCAAGGGCGAGATCGGTGAGATCCTTGTCGCCAAGGCCTGGAATAGTCAGCGACGTGGAACAATCGGGAAAGCTCAGCCGGGATCTCCACCGCCACATCTGGATTTCGATAATTGGCTTGGTCCTGCCCCGGAAGTTCAGTGGCGTCCAAATCTGTTACATGGCATCTGGCGCTGGTGGTATGACTTTGGATGCGGAGACATCGGCAACGATGGCGTGCATGACATCGACGTCGCTCTGTGGGGTTTGGGTGTGGAAACTCATCCCAGCCGAGTCACTTGTTTTGGCCAGAAGAACTTCTTCGACGACGACCAGCAGTTTCCGGATACGCAGTATGCCGTCTGTGAATATCCGGTGGACGGTGCTCCGACTGGTCGCTGCAAGCAGTTGATTTTCGAACAGCGAATCTGGAGTCCGTACGTTCAGGAAGGCTATGAAAATGGGGCCGCCTTCTATGGCAAAGAAGGTGTGCTGATCATGGGTCACAGCATTGGCTGGAAGCTGTATGGGCCTCGCGGAAAGCTGCTGGGTGAACGCACCGGTGGAGGCGATTTGCCGGCTCATCATCAGAACTTCTTCGATGCGATTCGTGATCCTTCAAAATCCTTGAACGCGTCCGTCGATGCGGGACGGTTATCTGCCACAATTGTGCACCTAGCCAACATCGCTGCTCGTACCGGTCAGGTGCTGCACTTTGATCCTGACAAGGAAGTCATTACTAACGGTGAGGCCGCGAATGCTTTGGTACGTCGACAGTATCGAGACGGTCATTGGGCCGTGCCGAAGGGCGTTTGAGATGCAAAGTCCCGTCGGCGGAGCGACGGGCGTACGGTAAACCCGTCGCTCCGCCGACGGGCTGTTGCTTCTTGAACACCGTCCCACCTCCAGCATTATCGGAACAAGTCATGGCCAAATACAAAGTCGCGATCATCGGCAGCACTGGACGAGGCGACTACGGGCATGGGCTGGATGCTGTCTGGCAGTCCATTGAACAGTGCGAAGTTGTGGCTGTGGCCGATCAGGATGAAGCAGGTCGCAACAAGGCTGTTCCACGAACAGGGGCCGCTCGCAGTTATGCGGACTACCGTGAAATGCTGGAGAAAGAAAAACCCAGCATCGTGGCGGTCTGTCCTCGATGGATTGATCAGCATCGCGACATGGTTCTGGCCTGCGCGGAACATGGCTGTCACATGTATATGGAGAAGCCATTTTGCCGAACATTGAGCGAAGCCGATGAGATGATTCAGGCGTGTGAAATGCGACACCTGAAGCTCGCCGTGGCCCACATCAGTCGATACTCGCCGCAACTGGATGTGATCCGCAAACTGATTCAGGCCGGTGAGATCGGCGACGTTCTTGAAATCCGCGCGAGAGGCAAAGAAGACGCGCGTGGCGGTGCGGAGGATCTTTGGGTTCTGGGCACGCATGTCCTGGATCTGATGCGAGCTTTCGGCGGTGAGCCGGAGTCGTGTTATGCGTCGCTGTCTCAGGATGGAAAACGAGTTATGCGTGAACACATCAAGCCGGGCAATGAAGGTGTGGGTCCGCTGGCCGGAAACCGTGTTGACGCGATGTGGCGATTCAAGAGCGGAGTGACGGGATACTTCTCGTCGAAAAAGGGTGCGGGCGGCAGTCCGAATCGTTTTGGACTTCGCGTCATGGGTAGTAAGGGCGTGATTGATCATACGTCGGGTTATGCGAATCCAGCATTTCTGTTGAACGATGCGACCTGGGGATCATCCGCAGCGGGGAAAACCTGGAGAACGATTTCGTCGAATGGAATCGATCAACCCGAAACGATCACTGCGACCGGATACGAAGGTGGGAATCCGGCCGCTGCCAGGGATCTGATCGCTGCCATTGAAGAGGATCGTCAGCCAAAATGCTCGATGTATGAAGCCCGGGGAACAATCGAAATGGTTCTCTCGGTCTTCGAGTCTCATCGAGCCGGTGGACCGATCAGCATGCCTCTGCAATGCAAAGCGAATCCTCTGGGTGAACTGACGGAATAATGCACGAATGAGTATGTCTCCGGATGACGCCGACGAACGTCTGGCCATCGCCTTTGACGAGCTGGTCCAGGATTCCCGCAGTGGGTCTTCGCAGCAGCGACTGGAAGAGGCGATTCGCAAGAATCCGGATCTGGAACAGGACCTTCGTGAGCTATTCGCGACGGCTCAGTTTGCTGACGACGTCGCCATGCTGCAGTCGTCGGACCTCAACCATCTCACCGGCGGCTCAACACTCCTGACTTCAGGTCAGAATGATCGAAGTTCAGGATCGGCCATCGGTAGCGTGATTGGAGATTACGAGTTACAGGAGGAAATCGGCCGTGGTGGCATGGGCGTCGTTTATCGCGCGACGCAGATCAGTCTGCAGCGAACGGTCGCCCTGAAGATGATTCCCAATGCTGCATTTGCATCGACTCAGGATCTGGCGCGATTGCGTGCCGAAGCGCTGGCGGCAGCGCGGTTGAGTCATCCGAATATTGTTCCGGTTTATGAAGTCGGCGAGCATCACGGGCAACCGTGGTTCAGCATGAAGTTCATCGAAGGCAGCACGCTCTCAAAGCGACTGATGGATGGGCCGATGGCTCCTCGCGAAGCCGTGGCCATGTTGTTGCCGATTGTGGAGGCTATTGGTGCGGCTCATCGAGCCGGTGTGCTGCATCGCGATGTGAAGCCCAGCAACATCATGATTGCTTCCGATGGGACTCCGTTTGTCACGGACTTCGGTCTGGCCAAACGCGTCAGTGTCGCCGATCAGTCTTACTCGGCGACGGGTCAGTCTTCCGAGCTGGCGGGATTGACTCAGAGTGGAGCGATTCTGGGAACGCCCGCGTGGATGTCTCCGGAACAGGCTGCTGGCCAGACAGATTCTGTGGATGTCGCGACCGATGTTTATAGTCTCGGAGCTGTGTTGTTTGCGATGCTGACGGGGCGGCCTCCGTTTCAGTCAGCATCGCCGTTGGACACGATATTGATGGTTCTTGAGCAGGACCCGCCCAATATTCGGATGCTGAATCGTGGCGTCGATTCCGATCTCGAAATGGTGGTCATGAAATGTCTGCAGAAGCCGCCGGATCTGAGGTATGCATCAACGGTTGAACTGGCCAATGATCTTCGTGCATGGCTGAGTGGCGAGCCCGTCAGTGCGCGGTCGTCGACGTTTGCTCAGATCATGATGCGGTTATTTCGTGAGTCACATCATGCGGCGATTCTGCAGAACTGGGGATTGCTGTGGATGTGGCACAGCCTTGTGGTTTTGTGCTTGTGCCTGATTACAAATTATATGCAGTATAGGGGAGTCGCTGATCGCTGGCCGTATGTCAGTCTCTGGGTGATTGGTTTGGGGCTTTGGGCCGGCATCTTCTGGAACCTTCGACATCGCGCTGGTCCCATCACGGCTGTGGAGCGTCAGATTGCTCACGTCTGGGGCGGCAGTATGATTGCTTCATCCATGTTGTTCTGGGTGGAAATGATCATGGAGCGGCCGGTGCTGGAGTTTTCACCGGTGCTGGGAGCCATCGCGGGCATGGTGTTTCTGGTGAAGGCCGGAATGCTGTCGGGAAGCTTCTATATTCAGTCAGCCATGATGTTTGCCACATCTCTGATTATGGCGGCCGTCGAACACAGTGATCTCCCGGACTTCAGTATTTCTTTGTTCGGTATTGTTTCGGCGCTGACGTTCTTTACGCCGGGCTTGAAGTACTACCGCCAGCAGAAAAAATCTCGCCGCTGATGTGTGAAGCGTCCCGTCGGCGGAGCGACGGGTGTACTGTAGGCCCGTCGCTCCGTCGACGGGAATCGTTTTCTTCCGTAAGTCACAAGCTATGACCAACGAATCCCCCGAAACGTTTCTTCGTCGTGCCTCGAGTCCTGTTCAGGAGCATGCGTTTCGGCGCGGGCCGCGAATTGTTGCCCTGGAAACAGCGATACCTCATGACGTGATGCCCGGGCTGTTGGCCTTGCGCATTCATACGGATGCGGGAACCGTGAATGGAGTCCCCGTGATTGGTCATGGGGAAACTTATTACATCCCGACGTCAGCAGCG
>CANHVD010000193.1 GCA_947463775.1 Planctomycetaceae bacterium
ATCGGACTTCGCCCTGGATATTTTGGTGGCAACTATCTCGGAATCCATCACAATCCCTTCGAGACTGAAGGGGATCCGAATGCCGACAACTTTCAAGTCAGGAATGTGGGGCTGAGTCAGGATCTGTCTCTCGATCGACTCAATGATCGTCGCGCCCTGCTGACTTCAGTCGACAGCCTGCGTCGCGAAGCTGACGCCTCCGGCATGTTTGAATCCATGGACCGGTTTGATCGCACTGCTTTTGACATGGTGACCGGTGCGAAAACTCGTGAAGCATTCGACCTGACAAAAGAAGACACAAAGACGCGCGAACTTTATGGTCGCCATTCGTGGGGCCAAAGCACTCTGCTGGCGCGACGTCTTGTCGAGGCCGGTACAACGTTTGTCTCCTGCCACTTTGGAGGTTGGGATCACCATTGGGATTTGAAGTCCGGGATGGAGAATTATCTGCCCAAAATCGATCAGCTTGTGTATGGCCTGCTGACCGATCTCTCTGATCGAGGACTTCTCGAAAAGACTCTGGTTGTGCTCTGTGGTGAATTCAGCCGTACTCCTCGAATGAACGATGGCGGCAACGGTGGTCCTCCTCTAAGCAAAGGAACACCGGGACGTGACCATTGGGGAAATGCCATGTCCTGCTTTCTGGCCGGCGGAGGAGTGCAGGGCGGTCGCCTGATTGGTTCAACCGACCACCTTGGCGAATCTCCAAAGGAACATCCTCTGCGACCAGGCGACATCCACCACACGATTTACCAAGTGCTTGGAGTTGATCCGTCACAACATTTTCTTGATCACTCCGGCCGACCAGTTGTCGCGGTTGATCATGGCGATGTAATCCACGAGTTGTTTTAGCGACTGGTGTCCCCATCCCTGACACTGATTCACAACGACTCGCTGTCTGACCGACCAACAAATCTTCCGATCCAAAACCCCTTGGCGTAATGCTCAGTCGACCGAAAAATTTCACGACCGAAAAATTGAATTACACGCACCGCACCTGAAATCTTCCGGTCACTAAATTTTTCGGTCAAAACACCCACAGCGCGCTTTACCTCCGGTGAGTCATCAGTTCAGGGGCGCGGAGTTGCCGGAGCTCGCTGGCGCTCGGTCCGGCCTACGAAAAAAGTCAGCCCACTGCCACGCACGCCTCGGAAGGCAACCACTGCTCCAACTGTGTGCGAATCTCATCCGTCGGCTCAAGCAAGTCGGCGATCGAATCCACAATCAGATCCGGCCGAAACGCGAAGTTCTGCAGATCAGTTCGCGACGTCGTCCCCGATAGCACCAGAACCGTGCGATATCCCATCTGAACTCCGCCGAGGATATCTGTATCCATCGTGTCGCCAATCATGACAGTGTTCGCCGCATCAAGCCCCAACTCCTTCCGAGCAGCTCGCATCATCACTGGACTTGGCTTTCCGACACTGAAGGCTTTCACTCCTGTGGCTTTCTCCAGCAGAGCAACGACCGCTCCGCAACCAGGTCGAGTTCCCGTCGAAGTTGGACAGTTTGGATCCAGATTTGTCGCAATCAATTTCGCACCCTCCATGATCAACTGCACGGCTCGCTCAACCATTTCGAACGAAAGCGTCCGTCCTTCACCAACCACAACGTAGTCTGCGTGACTGTCGACGATTGAGTAGCCGTTGCTGTGTAGCGCATTCATCAGGCCGCTTTCACCGATAACGAACGCAGTGCCGTTAGGAAGCTGACGCGCAAGAAATCGAGCGGTTGCCATGGCACAAGTGAAGACATGCTTCTCCTCGATGGGGATGCCCATGCGATTGAGCTTTGTCGCCACATCGCGCCGACTGCGCTGACTGTTGTTGGTCAAAAAGAGAAACGGAACATTCTCATCCAGCAGCTTCACAATGAACTGTTGTGCTCCTGGAATAAGTTCAGTGCCTCGATAGATTACCCCATCCATGTCAATCAGAAACCCGGAACTCATCTGGTATCTTTCTCTGCCAAACCAATTGCAAAACAGTTCTCTGCAACGTTCCATTGCCGCAGAGTTCACATTGCTCCGGGATTGGCAAGTCACGTGCCACTTCACGTTCGATTGCGAACCGATGCAATAAACACGGCACTTTGCCGCATACCACCTCTCGCGTTTTCAGGATTCGATCACCACCAGGTACGGTGAACGGACACAATCAAACGATCTGAAAAATTGCGTGCATGCTCAAATCAAGCGCAGGCGTTTTGGTAATTGCAGTAGGCTCAAAGTCAGACCTCAAAGAGGCATCTTGTGCAAGCTCTCTAGACCGACGCACGTAATGATCTGATCATGCCTGAGGCTTTGTGCAGCGTCTCGCGATATTCTTCCAGAGGATCGGAATCAGCAACAATCCCTCCACCAACCGGAAACTGGACCCATCCGTTCTGAAGGGTAAACGTGCGAATCAAGATGCTGCTGTCAAAATCACCACCAGCCCCTAAACAAAACAGACTTCCGCAATAGGCTCCGCGCACGGTGGGCTCAAGCTCAGCAATAATCTGCATCGCGCGAATCTTTGGCGCGCCAGTAATTGAACCACCAGGAAAGCATCCGGCCATCAGATCCCACACATCGCAGTCGTCACGCAACTGACCGACAACGGTAGAGACAAGATGCAGCACCGTTTCGAATCGCTCAATCTCACATAAGCCGGTGACTCGAACAGATCCAGGCTTGCAGCTCCTTGAGATATCATTCCGCAGGAGGTCGACGATCATTACGTTTTCAGATCGATCCTTCTCACTGGTCGCCAGCTCAGTCCCGGCATACAGATCCGCAATCGGAGATCGAGGTCGACGACGCGTGCCTTTGATCGGTCGAGTCTCTACCTGTCCGCTCCTGTCGACCTTCAAAAATCGTTCCGGCGACGCACTGACAATTGCAAATTCCTCCGCCTGAAGCAGCCCACAAAATGGAGCTGGATTGTTGGTTCTGATTGCCGAGTACAACTGCATCGCCGTTCCATGCCACGGAGCCATCAATCGCTGCGAAAGATTGGCCTGAAAGATATCCCCAGCGCGAATGTATTCGATGACTCGACTGACCGCCTGAACATATTCGTCGCGAGCGAAATCCGAATAGATCTCGGACGATGGCTCGATACGATTCAATCGACTGAAGTGTGACTCCGGGACAGCACTCGCACGACGAAAATCAGCCTCCGTCTCTCTTTCACAATCAAGAGACTGAAGCCGTCCCAGCAGCCATTCCTCTCGTTCCGTAACAGTAAACTTCCGCAACGATGAAGGCATATCGATCACATAGGCTTTGACTGTGCCGCCAATGTGATCCCAGACAATCGCCCAGTCATAAAGCCCTGCCAGCAAAGCCGGTGTTTCGAAATCGTCAATGATCGGAGTCGGAAGTTTTTCAAACGCTCGCCCCAACTCATACCCCATCAGGCCGGCAATTCCTCCAAAGAATGGAGGAAGATCGGCGATCTCACCACTGTCCGGCTCACCCAGCAGTCGTTGCCATTCACGGAGCTTTGCGAATGGAGATGATCCTTGTTCAGCAGCCTTTATCTCAACGCGATCTACGGGGTCGGCAGCCAGAAAAGTATACCGAGCATCCCGCTCACGATGCCGCGCGGCACTATCCAGTAACAGCAGATACGGAGCGTCTTCAAATGCGGCGACAGCCTGCAATACTGCCAGCCGGGGGTCGAGCTCGATAGTTCGAATGAACAGTGACACATTCACACTTTGAAGGAGAAAACTATTGGCACAGGAGAGTCAGTCTGCTTCACCGAAAACACTTTTGAAATGTAACCATCGTCTGCCGTGCAGTCGTCAGAGAATCGGGAATCGGAAACGCTTCCACCGACGCATAGCCGTCATACTGTATATCGCGCAAAGCCGTCACGATGGGAGCATAGTCCATGTGACCGCGACCGGCCGCCTGCCGATTGGAATCCACGAAGTGCACGTGCCCAACGAAGGCTCCACCATCACTGAGCCCGCCAGCGATCGAGGTTTCTTCGATATTCATATGGAACAAATCCGCCAGCAGACGGACGTTTCGACTGGCCAGTGGCTTCAGAAGCTCAACACCGGCAGCTATCGTCGTCGCCATGTTGGTTTCGTATCGATTTAATGGCTCATAGTGCAGAACCGTCCCGCATCGCTCAGCATGATCACCAAGCGTTTGCAACGCATCACGCAGATAACCAATCGCGGTATCTCGATCGACCACATCATCCCACTTGCCCTGCATAGAACCAATAATCGCAGGAGCCCCATGTTCCGCACCGGCAGAAATGATGTCGCGAATAAACTCAACCGCGTCATGCCGACGTCCTGCATCCGCATCACATAATGACAACTTGTGAACCACCATACCCGCACCGGTTCCGACCGCGGCTAGTTTCAAGCCATGCTTGTTTAGCAGTTGTGCTAAAGGCAGCGAGCGAATGACAGCTCCCGACGGCGCAAACAACTCTATGGCGTCAAAGCCAATCTCCGCGGCCGCTCGACAAGCGCCGGGGAGATCATCATGAAAAACAAACGGGCCTTTGCGAGCCTGCTCAACAAGACTGACTGTGACTGCGGACTTAATCATGAAACACGAACCAATTTGAAATCTGAAATTTGAAATCTTCCGTGGGTGATCCCGGATTCCGAAAACAGCGAGAAATCTCAGCTACGTACCGGCACGTCAGGATGATAACTCAAACGCAACGCCAGCAGTTGCTCAAAGATCAGGACGGCAATCAGCAAACCAATCAGCACCCATCTGATCTCGCGGCCTGCTTCTGACCCTCCAAGAGCCTGGGCAGCATCTGCATCCAGAACTCGTACATGACCCAGATCAGCCTGCTGCATCAGTTGTTCTGCGTCGGCCACAGCCAAAGCGCTCTCTGAGGAAGAAACATTCAGAGCAATCGCCAGATCTGTTCCGGTCCCCTCGGAGTCGAATCGCCGGACTTTATAGATCCCCGGGCGGTCGGCCTGAGCAATCGTCACACCCAATTTATCTTCCTGGACAGTCTTTGGAGAAGTATTCGACGCCGGCTCTTCAGTCTTGCTTTTGTCGGCATTGACTGCGGGAGCAACAGGCTTTTCAGCCGGGAGAATCGATGCCTGCAGACGCACAAACGTTTCAGCTATGGGTTCGTCGTCACCAGCAGCCTCGGGAAGGAATACTTCCACGTTCTCATTGAACCGCCCGACTGGCCATTCCAGACTCACCGGTTCCGTTAATTCTCGCAACTCGACACTGTCAGTTTGCTTTTGCAAATACTGATGTATCAAAAGGTGCATGACCACATACCCCGGTGCAGCAGGCGAAACGGGCCAGTTCGACCAACGACGACCAGCCCCCGTCAGAAAGGTAAGAATTCTGCCTTTACCGAGACTGTGCTCAAACCCAACCGGCTGCCGATTCTTTAAACGAATCAGTGTCCGCACACCATCGTTTCGCTCTGCATCATCAGGTTTGAAGTCATCCGTAACCTGCAACCATCGAGCAACCTGCACGGTGTCCGGGAAAGGACTATCCGGAGTGTTGTAGACGACAAAAATTGGATGTGGCTCAAAGACGGGATTCACGAAAGCCTTTTGATCGGATGCCGTTCCAGTTGCGTCCTCCGCAACGGCTTCGTGCAAGGTCCCCACAGGAACCGGAAACAAATTCAATGAGGATTCTCGCAGCGTCTCCGAATACCAGCGAGTATTCGCCTGATCTCCGGGAAACCACGCGATGCCTCCGCCAGCTCGCACATACTCAGCAAGCAGCACAGATGCGTCAGCCGGAAGGTCTCGAATGTTTAGCAGGTAGATGCAGTCATAACCGTTCAAATTTGACGACGTCAGCGACTGCGAGGTTCGCACTTCTGTCGTTAGTCCAGTCAAAGCCGGATCAGCACTTAAGGCAGCAGCCACGAAAGAAGCGTCTTCCTGCTGTCCTTCATCATCGACAATCAAAACAGTTCGTCGCTCGGTCACTTCAACCGCAAGAAATCGACGATTATCTTCTCGCAAAGCATCCTCATCGAGTCGAACTTCGACCTGATGTCGGCCTTCGGAGTCGAATGTCAGGTCATGAGAAATCTGTAATTCAGCCGCTGGCTCGAGGTCCGGTACAAGCACTTTGCCTGGCAGAGAATTGCCATCGACAAAGACCGAGCCTCGCAGTCCGCTGATTTTAGTCGCTCCATGATTTCGAATCGTCAACGTCATTCGCCAGGGAACACCCTGAGCAACGGCCAGAGTCTCGGCAGATAATTGCTGCAGGCCAATATTCGGCCGAGCATCTTTCACCACCTTGACCAGATCAACGGAAGCCTTAATCGTCTTCAACGATTCCAGCGCCGCAGCAACTTCAGGACGATTATTCCAGTCTGATGCTCGAAGGTCGGTTAAGATATGAACCTGAGGTGATGCACTGCCATCAGCCGCCAGAATATCTTTCGCCGCGTTAATCGCATCGACAGGCGACGCTGCTCGCCATGAGCAAGTCAGATTCCGCAGTCTCGGCAACAACTCCTGAACCAGAGCACCATCCAGAGTCCGATCCGAAACGATCGGACGGCGAGGGTCGGTGATCGACAGGATCGTGACTCGGGACGCTCCCGGCTGACGACTTCCTTCGGCCAACATATTCTCCAGAGTCGTCAGGGCTTCACGAAAAACAGTCGCATCACCTTCACGATCGCGCATCGAGAGCGAATCATCCAGCAGCACCACATGGTGCATACTGGCCCCGCGCAACATTAACAATCGGCTGGGATCCAGCACCAGTCGAGCAATCAGCAGTACGATCAACAGCACCGCCAGAATTCGCAGCAGAAGAAGCAGCAACTGCTCCAGAATGATTCGCCGACGGTTCAGTTCCTCACTCTCAAGGAGAAACTCCATCGCCGCAAAGCGAACTCGTTTGTACCGAAGCCGGCTCAGGATATGAATCAGAATCGGCACCGAAACCAGCGCAGCCCCAGGCAGCACGAAAGCTGGATTGAGGAAGAACTGGATGAGCCAGGACATGATTCACTGAGGTTTCGGATTAAGGTTTAAAGTCCGGGATTAGAAATCTAAAGTCTGAGATTGCTTAAACGCGGCATAGGTTCATCAATCGCTCACTTCTTTCGTCGCTGCATCAAAACATGTGCCAGCGAAGCATCCAGATTATCCGAGGTACGAATTAGCTTGTAATCGATCGCACTCCCGGCACACCGGCGTCGAATGGCGTCCAAAAACTTGTCGAGAGCCTGCATATAACCAACACGCAACGCGGCGGGATCGCAGGTCAGTTTGCCGCCGTCTTCGAGCCCCTCAAAACGCAACGTGCCGGAGTAACGAAATTCCAGCTCTTCGTCATCCATGATGTGCATCGCGATGACTTCATGCCCTCGCTGACGCAGCATCGTGAGCCCCTTGAAGAGGTCTTCTCGTGGGCAGAACAGATCAGACATCAGGATGACGATGCTACGACGGGTCAGCGATTCGTTCACTCGGCGAAGCACGCCAAGAATATCGGTCTTGCCGCCAGCCGTCTGAGTTTCCAAGCCGGAGAGAATTGCCTGCAAATGATTGTTGCGACTGCTCGCCGGGATCTGACTGCGGATCACCGAATCGAATACGCTGACACCAACGGAATCGTGCTGCTTCAATGCCAGCATTCCAAACGCCGCAGCCATCGTCTGGGCATAATCAAACTTAGACATCGCTCCCGATTTGAACTGCATCGATTCGCTGCCGTCGACAACCAGCATGATGCGAACGTTCGTGTCTTCTTCGAACTGCTTCAGATAGTAACGATCGGATCGCGACCAAAGCTTCCAGTCAATACGGCGCAGGTCATCCCCGGCCACGTATTCACGGTGCTGTAAAAACTCAAGCGACTGACCGAAGTACGGACTGCGATGTAACCCCGAGACGAAGCCTTCGACGACTCGACGTGCCCGCAGCTCAAGACGCGAGATTCTCGCAATCTCCTCAGGCCGCAAAAATCTTTCCAAGTCCTGGGTCACTCGTCAGTTCACTTTCGCGAGCAGGTGTTTCCTGAATCAGCCGTTCGATAACCTTGTCCGAGGTTATGCCTTCGCTCTGAGCCGTGAAATTCGGCACAATACGATGACGCAATACCGGACCAGCCAGCTTCTGAATATCATCCGTGGAGACCGTCGTGCGCCCACTCAGCAAAGCTCGTGTCTTCGCTCCAAGCAGGAGATTCTGGACAGCTCGCGGCCCCGCGCCCCAGCCGAGCCAGTCGTTGATCCACTGCGGTGTACCAGGTTCGCGAACGCGAGTCTGGCGGACAATTGCCAGCGTGTAATTGATCACATGGTCTGAAACCGGTACCTGACGAACCGTTGACTGGATCTGCATGACCTGCTCACCGGTCAACACAGGCTGAATCTCAGGTCGAAAGTTGGACGTCGTCTGTCGAGCAATCTGTCGCTCTTCTTCGAACGTAGGATACTTCACGAAGACCTTGAACATGAATCGGTCCTGCTGCGCTTCTGGCAGTGTGTAGGTCCCTTCCTGCTCAATCGGGTTCTGTGTTGCCAACACAAAGAATGGTGAGCTGAGTTTGTGAATGGTCTGGCCGACTGTGACCTGTCGTTCCTGCATCGCTTCCAGCAAGGCTGCCTGAGTTTTGGGCGGCGTGCGATTGATTTCGTCGGCCAGAACCACATTGTGGAACAGCGGCCCGGGAATGAATCGAAATTCACGCTGCCCGGTACTGCGATTCTCCTGCAGAATATCGGTGCCGGTGATGTCGGCGGGCATCAGGTCCGGCGTAAACTGGATTCGGGAAAACGTCATCGACAAACTGCGAGCCAGCGTGCTAACCATCAAAGTTTTCGCGAGCCCAGGCACTCCTTCCAGAAGAACGTGGCCCTGGCTGAACAAACCGATCAGAAGCTGCTCGATAACTTCATCCTGACCCACGATCACCTTGCGAATCTGCTCCTGGAGCTGACCATACGCTTTATGCAGAACATCAACCGCCTCTGCGGAGATGTCGTTCTGGTTCTGTTCCGACATTTCAAATTCTCCGGCCTGCACTGAGGCCGTTCCATGGGGCCGTTACTGGTTGTGACCGGCGAATGCCGGCTGTAAGACTGCTACGACGTTCCCGCCGAACAGCCTCTCAAAAAATCGATGATCAGCCCGAAAACCCATTCGAACGCCGAAATCACCGACCAATAGTCGGACAGACTATAGCAGACGGCGTACCATTGAGAATTCAACGGGCAATTTCTCCCGATAACCAGGGGCAGGCAAGATTCCATTTGGCGACACCTTCAAGACCTCAAATCCGATCGCACTTTCAACACGGTAGGCAGCCAGCCTTGACTCTGCTGCCGGACGAAAGACACTCCGAGGCGTCCCATTGGTCCCTTCAAGCTGTTTCAAGGAAAACCG
>CANHVD010000194.1 GCA_947463775.1 Planctomycetaceae bacterium
CTCAGGACCTGACGAACTTCGAGGGACTCCGGGCGATCCAGAGCCTGCACACCGCTATTTCGACGCGTCCGTGATCCCTGGCTAATCATCTGCTTCAGCGCGCGAAGTAGGGAAGTCGGACGAAGACCAGATTGGCCTCCCCGTTCCTCCTGCAACATCTGAAGTAAACGACTCAGATCCACACGCCAGCTCCCTGCGACCAACAGGCGCAGTCCAGAACAGGCTCAGAAGCTATCAGGCCAGGTGTTCGCCTTTTGGTGCTGGATGCTTCCAAACAAACGAAGGCGATGGTCTAAATGAAAACCAGCCGAAAAACAGGCTGTTTTGAAGGCTTCTGCAGCACTCCAACCCTGACGGGGGACAATCCCGACACCGGATTCCGCCAGCTTCTGAGAAAATCGACGATACAACCAGATCATTTTGCCCCAAAGTCGGGCCAACACTCAAAATCCTGCTCAAATGTCACCCAACCGTACAACATTGCGGTGCTTCCGATTGGTCCTCGTTATGCTATCAGGGCATTCGCCTCCCTGAACGAATTGCCACATTTCGGTAGAACCCGCACAGCTGGAAGCAAAACATCGTGTGGCACACCGGTCAACCGATCCCCACCAATATCATTACTGGCTTCCTGGGGACAGGGAAGACTACGGCTATTCTGGAGCTGCTGAAACGCCGCCCTGCCGGAGAGCGATGGTCTGTTTTCGTCAATGAATACGGAATGGTGTCGATAGATGATGTTCTGATGGAGAGTAAATCTCAGGACGTTCAGATTCAGGAACTGGCTGGCGGATGTTTTTGCTGCACAACATCGGCGATGATGGACACGGTCCTGATGCAGTTCATTCGTCGGACCAAACCGGACCGACTATTGATCGAACCCAGCGGAGCCGGCCATCCTGCCCGAGTGATCGATGCGTTACGCGGCGAACGATTCCGACAGGCTCTGGATCTGCGAGCAACCATCTGCCTCGTCGATCCGAAAGACTACGAGAATCCTCGTGTGACCAACAGCGAAGGATTCCACGATCAGATTCAGATGTCTGATGTTGTGGCCATCAACTGGACGGACAAGCGTGAGCGATCCCAGATCGATCGGTGCAAAACATGGATAGAACAGTTTGATCCACCGAAGTTATTGATTGCGGAAACGCAGCACGGATATTTGAATCCGGAATGGCTGGATCTCGCGGGCACGGTTGTTCGACCTCCATTGTTTCCGCATGCTCACTCTGTTGCACATGATCACGACGAATCGCACACCGCAGCTACGGTGTCGCTCCAGCCGCCGACTTCGGAAGATCTGGTTGTTCTCAAATCTCCGATCGAGCCCGGACGTCCAATGCGTCTGGAGAATGAAGGCGGAGGCCAGCGTGCATGCGGATGGATTTTTTCACCCAGTGAATGTTTTGATCGAGAGCAGCTCTTCGACTATCTCGCCGCGCTCAATCCGGTTCAGCGCGTCAAAGGTATTTTTCACTGTGATGATGACTGGTGGATGATCAATCGCAGTGGATCGACGATCACTGTCAGAGAATCGGCCTACCGTCGTGATAGTCGCGTTGAGATCATTACGAATGAGGCAACACCGATCTGGACTGACGTCGAGAAAGTTATGTTGCAGTTCCGGTCATAGGGCTGGCTCCGTCAGCATTCTTTTGAAATCTGAGATCTCAAATTGCGACCGCCGTCGGCGCTACCGGCTGTTCGGCCTTTTATAACTCGGAACACATCTGATGGCCAACTTTCCCCTTCCCGCGGATCTGTCTGCTGGCACGGCTCTGAGTGAGATTCACACGTCCATTTGGGACCTTCTGGCATCGTCCGCAGCCGGGAATGCTCCCGGTTGGCGTTTACCGGTACTTGCCACACTGACTGATCATGGTTGCGAGCAACGTACGGTGGTTCTGCGAGTCGTGGATCGTGATCATGGTGCTTTGTTGTTCCACACGGATGTCCGATCGAGCAAAGTTGAGCAGGTTCGAAAGGATGGCCGAGTCACACTGTTGTTCTATGACCACGATCGATCCGTGCAGTTGAAGATTCGAGGAGTGGCTTCGATTCATCAGACAGACGAGTTTGCCCAATCACTTTGGGAAGCTGGCACACCAGCAAGCCTGAAGATGTACAGCGCTCCTTTGTCCCCGGGAACGCAATGTGATTCTTTCAATCACAACATGGCAGAATCGTTATTGGGACGGCTTCCGGAGCGATACGAGATTGAAGCTGGTCGAGTCAATTTTTGTGCGATTCGAATTGTCGTGCAATCGGCCGAGTGGCTTCGATTGTCTCAGTCCGGCCATCTTCGGGCAAGTTTCGAGCTTATCGAGGGACGGCTGGATTCTGCTGACTGGATTGCTCCGTAGTTCTGCAACTGAAATGAGAACGAAGGAATTGAAGTTGATCGAGGTCGCGATTCGTGTCCGCATGTCCTGTTCAGGCGATCGAACTTCGCCCCTCAAAATGGATCCGGTGGCAGATTTTGCCGCTCGATTAATGGACGCTCTGACGTCTGCGGCAGTTGTTGCCGGGAAAACGTGGGACGATCCATCTTCGGAACGGTGCCGTATTGGAAATCCCGGGAATTGGCTTATCCCATCATAGTGACACATGGCATACTCGGGGTCTGGGGCGACTCATTTGTCGCTCTGTGCAAAACTTGGAATGGTCGGTACGCGTTCAATCTCGAGCGAGTTCCGACAGATAAGTCGTGCATCTTGAAAAGGATCTCAGGATGAAAATGCTCCGAACGTTGACCGTCTGCCTGCTGGCGTTGATATGCCTCACAGGAAGTCTGAGCGCTGAAATCGAAAAGCCAGTCAAAGGCAAGCGATACAAACTGGCGAAGAATCATGGTCCATGGATGATCATGGTGGCTGCGATTCGCGATGTTGACGATGAAACTCGGCGTGTCGAAGGTGGCATGTCGGCCTGGGAAGCGGCTGACGCAATCGTGTTCGAGCTGCGTAAAGAGGGAATCCCGGCTTATACATTCTCGCAGGATGAGCAGGTTGCGGAGATCAGTTCTCCGAGCACCAGTGAGAACAATGGTCGCCGCTACGTCGCGCAGCATGGGTATATTTCCGTGATGGCCGGGAATTTTGCATCCAGCGACGATCCGAAAGCTAAGGATGCGATGACTTACATCAAGAAACAGTTTAACCCCGGCTTTCTGACGGATCCGAAGAGTGGCGGGATTCTTCCGCAGACCCCCGGGCGGCCTTCTGCATTCAGTCGAGCATTCATGACAGTGAATCCTCTTTATGCAGGCACTGTTCGCGATGCTGAAGAAGACGACATGATTGTGGAACTGAACTCCGGGCAAAAGTACTCCCTGTTGCAGAACAAGGGCAAATACTCTCTGGTTGTTGCGACCTTCAAGGGCAGCAGTGTCATGCAGGTCGGCAACGACAAGTCATCCAAAGCGCTCGGTTTCTTCGAGAAGAATTTTGGCAAGAGTCTGGATGTGTGTGCGGAGAATGCGATGCTTCTCACAGAAAAAATGCGTAATGCAAAGAAGCATGGTTACGACACCAATTTTGACGCATGGGTGTATCACGACAAGTATCAGTCCTTGGTGTTGGTGGGCTCTTTCGACAGCAAAGATGATCCTCAGGTCCGTCTGCTGGCAACAAAATTCGGTGGCAAAATGATTCGCCATCCAAAGACTGGAGACGACGTATTGACCGGGGAGACCTTCACAGTTCCGAAGATTCCGAAGGCCAATCAGTTGCCGGACTACTCCTGGCTGTTCGATGTGAAGCCACAGCTTATGGAAGTTCCAAGACTCCGCTGAGCCGGGTCACTCTCTCGCGAACGCCCGGCCTCCGTTGGTGCCGCCCGAAGAATTAACGCTCGACGCAGAACCAAAATCATTTCTGTGTCGAGCGTTTTCTGTTGAGTGACGTCTGTCGGTCCGATTATTGATGATTGCAATGCGGCCTTGATTGTTCGGTTTGTGACAGGATGCTTTTGTGTCTCACTTTGATCGCCAGGGACTGTATGACGAATTGACTTCATTGGGGCGCGGCGAGTGGGCTCGTGCGCTGCAAAAGAAGACCGAGGAATCCCTGTCGTCCGAGCGGCATGGAAAACTGGCGGAGTGGATTCAGGCTCTGGAGTCATTGCCCTCTATTGATAATGCTTCGCTTAATGCAGCGAAGAACGCTGTGGCCATTGAAGGGGATTTTCCGGAATCATCGAAAATGGCGATGGAGGCATCTCTGCGTGCTTTGCATCCATGGCGAAAAGGGCCGTTTGATTTTTTCGGCCTGGCAATCGATACCGAGTGGCGATCATGTCTGAAATGGGATCGTCTGGCGCCGCATCTGGAGCTGCGAAATCGGATGGTACTTGATGTGGGCTGCGGCAACGGATACTACGGCTGGCGAATGCTTCACAGCGGAGCCCGTCTGGTGCTGGGGCTGGATCCGTTCCTCCTGTTCCTGATGCAGTTTGAAGCTGTTCGAAGGTATGCCGGACCGAACTGCTCTCATTATGTTCTGCCACTGACTGATGCTGATCTTCCGGAACGTCTCAACCTTTTTGATGTGACGCTGTCCATGGGTGTTCTGTACCACAGGACCAGCCCGATCGATCATCTCCGATCTCTGTGGGAATCACTCGCCCCTGGTGGTCAATTGGTTTTGGAGACGATTGTCATCGAAAGTTCCCGGCAGGAAGTTCTCGTTCCGGAAGACCGTTACGCCAAGATGCGCAACGTGTGGTTTATTCCCTCGGTGCCGATGCTTCAGCTTTGGCTCCGGCGATGCGGCTTCAAGGACATACAGGTTATTGATGTAGCGAGGACAACGTTCGAAGAACAGCGTCGTACAGGCTGGATGACGTTCGAATCTCTGGCCGATTTTTTGGATCCCAATGATTCCATGCGAACCATTGAAGGCTATCCGGCTCCCGTGCGAGCGATGATTCTCGCAAGAAAAGCCTGATTACTTGACCGCCAGAATCGACGCGAAGTTAAAGCACTGAAACCACGGTGCGACCATGCGAAATCCTGCGTCGCGAATTCGCTGAACATGAGTTTCCAGCGTCTCCGGTATCAGCAAGTTTTCGATCGCACTGCGCTTTTGAGAGATCTCCAGATCGCTGTATCCGTGTGATCTCTTGAAGTCGTGATGAAGATTGGTTAGCAGGTCTTGTTGCTGTGGGTCTGTGAAACAGATTTTCTCTGAAAGCAGCAAAGCTCCTCCGGGCTCCATTCCGTCGGCGATCTTCTGGATCACCTGACTTCGTTGGTCTGGATGCAGAAACTGCAACGTGAGATTGAGCACAACGAATGAGGCATTTCGAATCTCTACAGATCGCAGATCGGCCTCGTGCAGCTCGATGGGGCAGCCGGTTTCAGAAGACTCCTGCAGCAGAGTTCGCAGTCGCTCTATCATCGCTGACGAATTGTCGACGGCATGGATAACACAGTCTGTTGGGGCCTGACGACGAATCAATCGAGTCGCCGCTCCCAGTGAGCATCCCAGATCCCAGACCGTGGTGCCCGGGCGAACAAAACGACTGGCAAGCTGTTCGATCATGGACAGAATCGAGGCATACCCCGGCACCGATCGAGCGATCATGTCCGGGAAGACCTGAACGACCTGGTCGTCAAACTGAAACTCACCCACTCGATTCATCGGGAGCGAATAAATATCGTCACGCGTCACCGGTGGTACTCAATCGATAGATTTTTTCTGGAAGACCAGAATGTGTTGACGCGGCAGAACATGAATGGTTTCCGTCCACTTCAGACCGAACTCTTCCTGCTCGGCTTCGCGGCGAACCTGCACCTGCGACATTTTGTGAACTTCCTTGATCGGAACTGTCGGGTCTTCTTTTCGATATTCCACAAAGACAACTCGACCACCAGGCTTCATGCTGCGGGAAATGTCGGCCAGCATTTCGTAGGGATACTCGAACTCGTGATAGACGTCGACCATGATGGCCAGATCAACACTGTTGTCCTTAAGTCCGGTGGTTTTCTGAGTCCCCTTGACAGGTTCAACGTTGGAGATACCGAACTTTTCGCAGTTCTCTTTAAGCCGCTCCAGCATTTCTTTCTGAACATCAACAGCCATGACTTTTCCGTCGGGAAGAAGCAGTTCAGCCATCCGCAGGGAAATCACGCCGCTGCCAGCTCCGATGTCAGCCACGACATCACCCGGCTTCAAATGCAATGATCGGACGAGAAGCGTGAGTCGTTCTTCTTCTTCCCGACTGGAGCGTTCCAGCCAATCGGCTCCGGCAAATCCCATCACATGAGCGATCTCTCGCCCCATGTAGAACTTGCCGATGCCGTTAGGGTCATGATCTGGTCGACGTTCGTATCGTTTCGAAGGCTTTTTGCCGGACTTCTCAGCCTTCTCTGCGGTCTCGTCGGAAAAGGCTGGCGCGATGCAGATGACCAAAGTCAACATCGACAACAGACATTGAACAAACCTGCTCATTGCGGAATTCCCCGACATGTAGACTAGCGAACTCAGATACTTTGATCCTGGAAGATTAATGGCAGTACCCATCCAGTGATCTGCAAGACCAGGTGGCGACTGGCAGAGTGTTGAATTAATCCTAACCGAAGCGTCAGCGAGGGATGTTGCGATATAGATCGCAGGAAAGTTGATCCCTCACTGGCTTTTCGGATTTCGATAATCCATGACATCAACAAACCGCCAGCGTCGTGCCGTTACTTCGACTCTGATTTTTCGGCGGCAGGCTCGTCCTCAACAATGCTGGCCTTCTTGATGTAATCCAGCTTCGGAAACGACTTCTTCAGATACTCATTGCCACGGCTCTGAATGGCACCCTGGTCCGGATCTTCGCCATACTGGGAGTTGATCATGTCAACAACATCCATGCCCTCAACAACTTTGCCGAACGGCGCAAAGCCCATGCTGTCGAGAAATCTGTTGTCCTTAAAGTTAATGAAGACCTGTGAGGTTCTGGAGTTCGGGCCGGACGTGGCGAAGGTGATGTATCCGCGGCGATTGGATTGAGTCACTTTGTCGTCCTTGATTTTTGCTTCTCTATAGTCCTTCTGCACGGCTGGATCGCCATTGATGCCGAACTGAACCATGAAATCCGGGACGACTCGAAAGAAGCGGCATTCGTCATAGAAGCCTTTGTTGATCAATGTATAAAACTGATCAGCGCCCCGCGGAGCCCATTCGCGAGTCACTTCGATCACGAAATCACCGCAACTGGTTTCAAATTTCACCTTATAGCTTGCCGGAGCCTCGTCAGCGGCGACGCTGGCCTTGCTTGAGCCAGCCAACAGGGAAAGTACAGCACATGCACTCAGGAACCATTTCATCGAAAACTCTCCATTGTCATTCGGATAAATCATGCGGGACAATATGAGGACGTTGCTGCGAATCAGACTGTGATCGCAACGGCTCATTTTTGATTCTGACGACCGCTGGCTATGGCGCCGGAGTTCAGTGCCTTCAGGCCAACTCGCAATATTCCGTTGGCGGAATCGATTTTCGCAAGTCGAAACCTCGGTGCTCCGGGAACAATTACCGCTCCGTCAAATTCAAGGGGAAGTTTGACAGGCGGGATTTTTTCGGCAAGCGACTGCGTCGCATTGCGAACGATCGGGATCCAGACTGTGCCCGCCTGAACTGTCGTTACATCGGCGTTATCGACGGATGGCTCACCATCCGCCTCGCCTGCAGTAGGGATTATCAGTTGTTCGGATGGCTCATTTGAAGATTCCGAAGCCAGATTGCCGCCAGATTCTCCCACATCCACATTTCGAATGGCGATTGTCCACTCGTCATCTGACAGTCGTTTTCCGCGTAGATTGAATGTGGTTGTCATCCACCCGCTGGCCGCGCCGCCCTTTGGGTGAATCTGAAACGTGGTGATTAGCCGGATGTCACCATCGACAAATTTCACCTGAAAGGGGTTGGTTCGAGCCAATTCCAGAGTAAACAGGGCGGCCTCCTCAGAGGCTGCAGACCGCAGTGCGGCAACGATGGACATCAGCCGATCGGAAGAAAAAGCTGGACCAGCGTCGGGGCCGTCCTGAGGCAGTTCGAGTTTCTGCAATTGCTTGTCCGTTAGTTTCAACCCCGCCGGAAAATACTGAGTCAGCAAGGACTCAATCGAATCCTCCGAGACAAAGGCAACGACGGACTCATCACTGCGAAATGCACCCGCTTCCGCTGGCATCGCAGCCACTGCACCGTCGCGGAGACGTGATTGATCAACCGTCCAGACAGAAACGACATCTTTGGTTGATCGCGAACACCAGCGAAGACGAGTACTCCCGAAGATCGTATCGATCTTCCGTTGTGCCATCGTGACATCTTTCTGACGTTGCGAAAAATCTTCGTCGATCAGTCGATTGATTTTGGGCAGGACATCGCGAGACACATCTTCTGCCACAGCCTGATTGATCTGCGGTGTGCGACGAAGGACTTCATTCCAGGCCACGCGATCACTCAACGGTCCCAGCAACGGCATGGTCGCGCCGGCAGCACTTAAAACTCGCTGCGGAGTTTGCGAGGCCTGAATTGTTCCGTGGGCCGGAAGCGTCAAAAACGTTTTGCCGTCGAACCAAAGTGGTTTCGTGATTTCAAAATGATGCTGGCCGACACTGTCGACAGTGGCCTGAGAATTAAATCCAGTCGTCTGACTCGTGACATTGCCGGAATTCAATAGTTCAAAACGGAGGGTTTTCTCATCGGGCACAATTCGCAGGCGAGTTTCCGTAACGGTCGACTGACTTCCTGTCACATTCGTATTCATCAGCAGCTTCGAAACGGCTTCCTGCTCATTTCGCGTCCGATGAAATCGTTCTTCCATCAGTGCGTTGCGAATTGCAAAGCCAAACAGCGGCGTGGCGGTTGGCGTTGATGGGGGCTCCTGAGCAAATGTGAGGCGTGTGATGAAGACATGACAAACCGCCAGCAGCACGACGCTTATCGTGGCCTGAAGGAGATTTAGTCTGAAAGGACGTCCTTGCATTGCGATGGGGAGCCCTGAGCCGCTTGTTTAACGGATGGTTCCGACCTATTTTGACGTCGTTCGGCACAATTTCTACCACCGTTTCCGGAACTTCACCGGCTTCGGCGGGAAAATGACCATGAGCGGCCTCAGCAACCCCCAATTTGACTGCGGGGACTCTGGAGATTGCGTTTCTTCTCCGCTTCCTCTGCTGTCTCCTGTTTAAACACAAGATCTTAGTCGACGAGCAGTAAACGCATTTGAACAGGAGGAAACAGAGGGCGCAGAGAAATCGCATTATGGCTCGGTCATGCTCTCTGTTTCCTCTGCTATCTCCTGTTTCAAGACAAGAACTGAGTCGACGAACATCAAACGCATTTGAACAGGAGCAAGC
>CANHVD010000195.1 GCA_947463775.1 Planctomycetaceae bacterium
GGCGAAGGCAGGTTTCGCGAAAGAAGATGCGGCAGAAATTCGATTCCAAGGTCGTCCGCCGGAATCAGGCAGGCGAGAACAGAACGAGACGCATCATTGGGATCCGAAGTTCTCGCACGATCCGGGTCGGCTTTAGCTGCGAGATATTCTTCGTATCCGCCGATGATGCAAAGCGAGAAATTTGCAAACCGTCGCTGCAGCTCGGAGCATAGCGTCGGATTAGTCACCGGCCACACGCGTTGCCGAACACCATCGTCGCCGTGACATTCAACAGGTGGCACCTGGCGTACAACAAGTTCCAGATGATCCGACAACGATCGAAGGTCTGAGTCTGCTCCTGTCGTATCCGCCAGTAAGGCCACGACCGGGACGAGGCTGGCGCGACAAACTTTTCGAAGCGCGCTTTGATCGGCGACACGTTGAGGATCCGCGCTGACAACGGTTGGGACAACCGAGTCTGGTACGTTACTGTCCGGCAACTGCAGCCGCGCGATGACGCTCCATCGAGTGCGCTCGTCCCCGGAGGACTTGAACGTTGTTTCGATAATGTAAAAAGCCGCGTCGTGTTCACGGAGCAGAATGCCTTCTCGCTTCCACAGACGCCAGAAATCATCGGATCGCGTGCAGCGGTCAGCAGCCGATGTGTCACCCGGCTCTTCGCGATTCAACACCATCCGAACAGCGTTGCAGGGATGCTGGCGATAGAGCGTTCTCTGGAGTGTTTCATCAATCAGACTGTTCGCCGGAGCGATCACTTCCGACAACGCGCCGACCTGGCTCAAGTCGAATCTCCAGCCGGCGAAGGGCAGAATTTGTACCATGTAAAACGGATCACCTTTGATGAATGAAATCTCGCGCAGCAATATCTACGTGCGGGAGTGTAGCAGGAACAAATCGCGTCAGAAACCAGTCGCCGGAACCCGCACGCGGACTGACTCTCTTTTACGTGGCCGCAGCTCCGAAGGACGCAATATCGCTCTGTGCAGTGCATTTGCGGTCGAGATGTGTGTAGCCGCCGTCGACGAAGATGATTTGCCCGGTCGTATGGCTGGAACATGGCGATGCCAGAAACACGGCCATGTTGGCCAGCTCTTCGATCGTGGTGAATCGTCGCTCAAACGGGATTAAACGTTCCATTTCAGCTTTGGCCCCAGCCGGATCGGGCATGGCCGCCAGGCATTTTTCGTACAGCGGAGTCCACGTTTCGGCGGGCAGTACCGCGTTGACTCGAATGCCATGCGGGGCGAGGTCAACAGCCCATTCGCGGGTCAACCCATTGATGCCGCCCTTCGACGCCGCATAGCCCGAGGTTCCTCCCTGGCCGGTTTCGCAAACCTTGGATCCAATATTGATGATGACGCCGCGAGATTTTTTCAGAGCCTCCAGTGAGAAGTGGGCCATGGCATAGACATGAATCAGATTTCGTCGCAGCGAATCGACGAAAGCGTCGACTCCCGCGTCAAGGCCCACTCCGTCATTGACACCAGCGTTGTTGATCAGAATATCGATGCGGCCGAAACGCTGCAGAGTCTGTTCCACGGCATTCTTACAGGCATTGACATCGGCCAGATCACCTTGAATGAAGAAGCATTCAAGGCCCTGTGCGGCATACTCACTTTCCAGTGCACGCCCCTCGGCTTCACTGCGATTCACATTGGCAACTCGAGCTCCCTCGGCGATCAGGCAACGGACAATTCCCAGTCCAATGCCTTTGGATCCGCCAGTCACGAGTGCTACTTTGCCGTCCAGTCCAAGTTTCATCGCTCTTTGTCCATCGGTGTTCGATTGAGGGGTCAGTAACAACTTCGCGACACAACGAAAGTCGAGAGTCGTCCTCGAGTGGTGGCGGATTCTGGCGTGATTCCGAAAGAAGTGGTACCGAGATTCTCGGGATCGTACCGGTTTTCGCAGTTGATGCAATTTTTCGTTTCTCCCATGATTCCCCTGGGCGACTCTGCAGTAGAACACGCCGCAAAATGCATAACGGATAACGATTCAGAATGGGACTTCATGAACGCTCCAGACGCCCCCGCACAAGACAAAACCTCGAAAGGGCTGAGGCTCCTGATCTCGATCGTATGCCTGTTGTTCTTTTTGGGTGGCAGTGCGGCTGGAGTGATGGCCTATCGTGGCATCCAGGAAGCTCAGCAGTCACTTCAATGGCCAACGGTTGCGGGGCGAATCGTTCGGTCCGGAGTTGATGTTTCGGTTCATCGCGATCGCTCGACTGATCGCGATCGCCGCAACCGCGAAACTCGCTCCTACTCTGCAGGAATTGAATATGAGTTCGAGGTCAACGGGCAAACGGTTAATGGGTCGAGAATCACTGTCATCAGCGATCAGTTTGGAAGCAAGGCCTGGGCAGAAGCCACATCGCAGAAGTTTCCAGTCGGAACCGAGGTTAAGGTTTCCTACAACCCGACAAAGCCCGAGCAATGTGTTCTGGAGCCTGGCCGCTGGGGCGGGGTTGGATTTCTGCTGATTCTGTCCGCTGTCTTCGGGCTGTTCCCGCCGCTGGTGCTGAAGGCGATCTGGTCGACAAAGCCAGTAGCGACCGGGCTTCATCCGGAGACTCGAGCACAACGCATGCTGCAGGGGCTTGAGTTTCGCGAAAGAATCCTGTCATGGGAACCGGGGACACTGGTTCACTTGCAGCGAGACTCCATCAGCTTTCTGTCTCTAATCGGTGGAGCCATCATTGCAGGGCTTGTTGTTGGGCTGCTCTTTGGTCTGGTGCCAGCGCTGGTGTTCTTTTCGGGGCGAGGCCCGATCTTTATCGGACAGTGTTATCTGGGAGCTTCCGCCCTCTGCGCTGTGGTAGGTGCTGCATGGCTCTGGCTGGATAATCGTCGCAGAGAAACACGGATCGACTGGTCGATTCAGTCAATACATCTGGCTGTTGGTTCGAGCGTTCGCGATGTCTTCTTTACCGACGTTCAGGAACTGAATGTGTCAGTGCCGAAGCCACAAAAGCCGAGTTCCGGAAGTTCCAGTCAACCGCCGCAGAAGCATGCCGCTCGAATCAACATGGTCGTGAACGGAAAGTCTTACATCATTCTGGAAACCGAATGTGCATCCAGTGCGATCCGTGCTGTTCGCTCGAAGCTCGCGACAATCGCACAACAACTGACGGTGCCGATGAATGTGCAGTTCGCGAAGGAGGATTGAAGACACTTTAATCAGGTGCTGGGGCTTCTCGTTTAACGGCGAGCCGCAGGCGGAGGCGAAATCAGCTAAGACGCCTACGGCTTGCCGTTAGTTAACACCTCTCCGCTGGTCTGCGGTTTGATGCGGATTTACAGACCGAATAACTCCATTCCGTTATTGCGGAAGATGTCTTCTACCTGTGAGTCCGTCATTCGCGTTGACATGGTGGCAACTTTCAGTGTTCTTAATGACTCATGCCCAACGAGAGCCATGTCAATTTTTCCATACGGAACATCAAGGTTAGCGTTGTCGGCAGAGATCCAGAAGAAGTTGTCGCCCAACGCAATACAGCGACCACGCAGGTGCGAAACCGGGAAGTCTGATCCATAGAGCACTCGCTTGTGTCCCATAACGTTGATAATCGCTTCGATGGCTCCCGAATCCGTCACCGCACTGGTGTCAAACCAGACGTTCGCAAGGCCTCGCAGTGATTCAATTCCCATAATCGTATGATGGGCGTTAAAGCCACGAGCAGCATGCGCGAGGATCAGTCGCATGTTGGGATACTGTTCACAATAACGGCGGATCGTCTGCTGATTGGCCGGATCCGACAATGCCCGCGCGCGGACTATGTGCAGGGTGATTGATAACCCTTCTTCGTGAGCAATCCGAACCTGCTCCTCCGGCAGGTACTCTTCGATAAACGAATCAAACGTAGGACGCCGCGAAGAATAGACGTGATAACACTTCAGGCCGACGAATCCGCAGCGACGCACTGTTTCGCGAATAAACTCAGGATCCTGCTGCATCGTGATCAGCATCTGACCGCGAGACTTCGGACGCTTCTTTAGTTCCTCAAAGAGAAACGTGTTTTCTCCGTCGACATCGACATTCGGATGTGGGAAGGGAAAGAACAGGCCCTCGGTTTTGCGTCCGGGAGTAATCATCTCCATCTGGCGATCAAATTCATCACTGCCTGCGACCGGCGGCCCGGACTTCACAAGGCCCGGCACGGAGTCCGCAGGAAAATGATCGGCTCGATACCAATGGGCATGCGAGTCGAAGATTTTTTCCGGAACGTAGCTGTTCAGTTCTCGATCAAACAACTCGCGATCCTGATCTGTGGCAATCCAATCTGGCATGATGAACTCACTTGTTTAACGGCAAGCCGGAGGCGTTAGTGATTCTTGTGATTGTGTAACGTTTTGAAAGCTCTTCATCCATCCTTGTCTCTCCGCGACCAGGAACGCATTCGCCTGCGGCTTGCCGTTAAACGAATCCTGGGCAAGACCGCGTTGGTTCTACGGAGCTGTTGCGACTGTTTCTTCAAGCTGTGTCGGAGCCATCTGCAATCCCGCGCGATGTTGTTCTACGGCGGACTTAATCTGAGCGATAACATCCGGATTCAAGGCCGCCCGATCCCACCGTTCACCGGGATCAATTTTCACCTGATACAACTGCGGTGGATCATGCGGCTCGGCTTTGGGGGTTCCATAGGCGGGTTGAGTCAAAAAGTGAGCTTTCCAACGTCCCAATCGGCACGCATAAAGCGTTGCTCCGCGGTAGTACATAAATGGCGGTCGATCGACGGTACCGGTGCCAAAAAGCAATGGTGAGATATCAATGCCATCGATCTTCGTTTCCGGCAGAGTCGCTCCGCCCAGTAGAGCACAGGTGGCGAAGACATCCATCGTATTGGCCATTTCGCGTTGGATGCTGCCGGCAGGAATCTTTGTTGGCCACCAGAAAATCCCTGGCACGCGCATGCCGCCTTCCCACGTTGAACCTTTGCCTTCCTTCAGCAGACCCGCACTGCCGCCATGATCATCGAAGATTAACCATGGGCCATTGTCACTGCTGAAGACAACAAGAGTTTTCTCATCCAGCCCCTCGGCTCGCAGCGTGTCCAGAATCTGTCCAACGCTCCAGTCCAGTTCTTCAACGACATCTCCATAAATCCCGGCCGGACTTTTTCCGCGAAAGTTTTCGGAAGCAAACAGCGGAACATGCGGAAACGAATGAGCGACGTAAAGAAAGAACGGAGCATTCTTCTTTTCTTTAATGAACCTCACGGCTTCGTCTGAATACCGTTTCGTCAGTTGTCGCTGATCGGGATGTTCTTCAACGATCTCGGTTCCGCGGATCAGGGGCGTCTTCCAGTAGTCATTGTTTTCCGCGAAGAATCGTTCTCTTCCCTTGGGAGCATCCGGCGCTGGCATCATGTCGTTTGAGAACGGCATTCCAAAATAGCTGTCGAAACCATGATGCGGTGGCAAATGCTCCGGCAGATGTCCCAGATGCCACTTCCCGACCATGCCGGTCGCATAACCCTGAGTCTTCAGCAGTTCCGGTAGAGTGACTTCGTCCTTCGGAAGCCCGCCTTTGGAATTATTCCGGAGGACTCGAAACTTGTCGTGACACATCCCGTTGCGTACCGGATATCGCCCCGTCATCAGAGCCGCGCGGCTGGGAGTACATACTTCGGCTGTGGAATAGAATTCCGTAAACCGCATACCTTCAGCAGCCATTCGATCCAGATTCGGCGTACGAATCGTGGGGTGCCCATAACAGCCCAGATCCCCGTAGCCCAGATCATCGGCGTAGATGATGATGATGTTGGGCTTGTCACTTGCCGACGCAGTCAACGCCCCGGCCGTCATCGCGCACATTGCGAACAAGATTGAAAGCGTTTTCAGCATTCTTGTGATCCGATTGGAGAGGCGATAAATCGAGCGATAAAGGACGAGTGCTTTGTAACGGCAATTTCGTTGGATTCACGCTATCAGCCGAAGTGAGTTAGCGTTCGGTTCTAAACCAAACGCCAGTGAGTTGTTGCCTTGACGGGCTTTCACAACACGAAACGTCAGTGAGGGATACAAATTGCCGCGTTTTCAACAACGATTTCTGGCTTACGCATTGGGTTGATATGGTGGCAACTTCGAAACTTACGCTTCGGGTTGGCATTTGAACAAACGTCCGCACGCGCTTCCCAACCACAACGACCAGCCCCGGTTTCAACTGGTGCCGAACCCCCTGTTTTCGATCGCAGAGTATAGACACCAGATTCGTGATGGTACTGAACTGGACGAAGAATGCATCTTTAAAAAAAAGTGGACGCCTTGCAACTTCGCGCGAAGCGTTCCGCGTCAATCGCCGGGAGTTACGAGTTTCATCGAAAGCCACTTGAGGCAAACAGACTCAACCAAATCACCTGCCGAATTCAGTTTGTCTTAGCAAGGTGGGGGCACGTATTTTTAGAAACCGTTGCTGACACCTTTTCCCCGAGAGACCAGATTTCGCGGCCCGATGGACATGACAGTGTCATTCGTGTCAGGAACTCTACGGTTGACGACCTCACTCTAACGCGTGAGCTGCCGTGTTGTCAGACACAACATCAGTTCCTTTCAGCCTCTCGTATCGTTATTCTGACGGCAGCGATGGTCAGTGGAAAAACGGTGAATTCTGTTGTGGGGGCGATCGAGATGAATCGACAACTTGCGATCATCACATTGGCACTCGCATTTTTCACGCCTGATGTCACTGCCGACGCTGGCAACGATCGTCAGCAGTTGTCATCGTTTCTGAAGTCAACCTGTCGTTCATGCCATAGTGGCGAAGACGCAGCAGCACAGTTTCTGATTCCTTCGACGGATGATGATGTTGCCGGTCACCTGTCAGCGTGGGAGAAAGTCGCTCGGCGACTTCAGAATGGCGACATGCCGCCGTCGGGAGAACCTCGCCCCGATCCCGCGATGGCTCAACAGGCTCTGCAGATTCTGGTCTCGCAACTGGATCAGGCTGCAGAGCAGAATCCCGACCCCGGCCGCACATCAGCGCTGCGTCGGTTGACACGTCATGAATATCGCAACGCCGTTCGAGATCTGCTGGCTGTGGATGTCGACGTCACGACCTTGTTGCCGGCGGATGAATCGAGTCACGGGTTTGACAACATCACTGTGACCAACCTCAGCCCGACATTGCTCAGTCGATACGTCACAGCCGCAGAAAAGATCAGCCGCGTCGCGCTGGGGCGGCCCGAACGATCTCCGGGTGGCGAAACGTTTCGAGTGCGCGGTGATATTACTCAGGACAGATCGCGAGCGGAAGGTTTGCCGATCGGGACTCGAGGTGGTCTTCAGATCCAGTGGAACTTTCCTCGAACCGGAACTTATCAGATTCAGGTTCGCCTGATGCGAGATCGCAATGATGAACTTGAAGGCTTACATGGCGAGCATCCCATGGATGTGTTGCTGGATCGGCGACGCAAGCATCGCTTCGTCCTGAAACGGCCTCCGGAAGGACACGACGACCATGAGGTTGATGCCTCATTGACAGCGTCATTTCCGGTCGAAGCCGGGAAGCACAAGCTGGCCGTTACATTTGTGGATCAGGGCCGTCCGTTGCTTGAATCAGACCGCCAGCCACTCAATGTGCACTTCAATTTCTATCGCCATCCAAGGCTGGGACCAGCAATCCACGAAGTCACAATTACCGGACCAATCGGTAATTCGAATGCGGGCGACAGTGAAAGTCGTCGCCGAATTCTTATCAAAACACCAGGCGGTCCCGACGATGCAGAGCAGTGTGCTCAGCAGATTCTAAGCCCTCTCATGCGTCGTGCCTATCGTCGTTCGATAACGCCCGAAGATTTGATTGCCCCCATGGCATTGTTCCGCGAAGCCTATGACGAAGAGAAGGACTTTGAAGCCGGGATTGAGCGAGCTCTTGCGGGGATCCTTGTGAATCCTCAGTTTCTGTTTCGCATCGAACGCACACATGGCACGATTTCAGATCTCGAACTTGCCTCACGTCTCTCGTTCTTCCTGTGGGGCAGTCTCCCCGATGATGAATTGTTGAACCTCGCGGAGTCCGGTCAGTTATCTCGTCCCGAGATACTCCGTCAGCAGATTCAAAGAATGCTGGCAGATCTTCGTGCGGATTCTCTTGTGTCGAATTTTGCCGACCAGTGGCTGTATCTCCGTAATCTGGACGCGGTCACTCCTGATGCTCGCTTGTTTCCGGACTTCGATCAGAACCTGCGAGACGCGTTTCGCCGAGAGACGGAACTTCTGTTCCGCGAAGTCCTGCGCGATGACACCACGGTCCTCCGACTTCTCAACAGTTCGCACACATATCTGAATGAACGACTCGCGAGGCACTATGGGATTCCGAACGTGATTGGAGACCATTTTCGTCGAGTCGAATTGAGTGCGGAACAGCATCGCGGCGGTATCCTTCGCCATGGCAGTGTTCTCTCCGTGTCCTCCTATGCCACTCGAACGTCACCCGTGCTGAGAGGCAAGTGGGTGCTGGAGAATCTGCTGGGCTCACCGCCTCCACCGCCACCGCCTGACGTGCCGGCACTTCAGGACAACACGGTATCCGCAACATTACCATTGCGTGAACGACTCGCGGCTCACCGAGACAACCCGGCTTGCGCCGCCTGTCATCAGCGGATCGATCCCGTGGGATTTGCGATGGAAAACTACGACGCGGTTGGAAGATGGAGAGACTCAGAAGGTGAGTTTTCAATTGATGCGTCGGGAGCATTACCGGACGGCCGTGAGTTCACCGGCATTGACGGGCTGGAAAACGCGTTGTTGAAGCGTCCCGACGTCTTTGCTCGCACTGTCACAGAAAAACTGCTCGTGTACGCTTTGGGTCGCGGGCTGGAACCGGAAGATGGTGCAGCGGTACGACGCATTGTCACCGACGCGGCCAGACACGATTACCGCTTCTCGGCCATCGTTGAAGGGATTGTGTTCAGCACACCATTTCGGATGAGAGAAAACGACGAGCTCACGGCAGGAAATTGAGATTAGCGCGGGACAGTTCGGCAGAGGAGATTTCCATGTTCGTTCCTAAAAGATCATTGTCGCGGCGAACTGTGCTTCGAGGCGCGGGGACAGCATTCGCATTGCCACTGCTGGATGCGATGATCCCGGCGTTGACGGCAGAAGATCGCACTCCCGCAAATCCCTCAAAGCTGCGCCGGCTGGGGTTTGTTTACATTCCCATGGGCTGCGATCACAGCCGTTGGACACCTGCGGCTGATGAAAAACTGGAAACGCTTACGCCGATTCTCAGTCCATTTGAACCCGTGAAGAATCGAATTTCTGTCCTGAGCCACCTTGAGCTGAAGAAC
>CANHVD010000196.1 GCA_947463775.1 Planctomycetaceae bacterium
AGTTGCCGGCTTACGTTACCGTGAATCCCGGTGGCAGTTCCACAATGTCAACAACTGTTGTTGCCGGACGCGAGTATGTGATCGAGATTCTGTCTGATGAATTCGCGAGCGTAGGCTTCACCGCAAATGGCAAGCCGTTCAATTACGGAACGACACGTAGTTACCGACTGTCTATTGATGCACCAGTCGCCCCTCCAGGCGGTGCCAGCAGCTCGAGCACAAGTGGAGCTGGTTCAGGTGCATTTTCAGGCGGGTCCGTGAGTGGCCCCGTACCATCGGTCGAATCCGGCGGAGCTGGGGCTGGAGCTTCTGGTGCCAGCATTCCTGGTGCACGACCAACAGCCGCGTTTGTGGCTGTGTCTCCCGATCCACGTTCCACGTCAGCGGGCGGCGTCACTCTGAACTTCACTGAAGACGTAAACGGCGTTGATATCGCCGACTTCAGCCTGACCAGAAACGGCGTCAGTGTGCCATTGACCGCTGGCATGATGACTCGAATCAGTGCCAGCAGGTACCTCCTTAACCTGTCCACCAATACAGCGACGGCCGGGACCTATGTGCTGACACTGCGAGCCTCAGGCTCCGGCATTCTCGACTCGGAAAATCTGGCACTGCTGACCAATGCAACGGAAACCTGGGTGACCAGTACAGCTGTGAACACCGTTGCTGATACTCCGGACACAAATCTTGGAGACCGGTTGAGCCGTGACATTAACGGCCGCGTCTCTCTCCGTGCCAGTGTTATGGAAAGCAATCAGGTTCCACACCTTGATGAAATCCAGTTGGGTGCGGGACAATATGTGCTGACCCAGCTCGGCCGCTTTGAAGATGATGCACTGACAGGGGACCTTGACATCAAGGGCTCGACGACCATCCGCGGGGTGAGCGCTGCAGCAACGATCATCATGGGTGCCGACATCGACCGAATTTTCCATGTTTTCCCGCGGGCCACACTGACCCTCGAAAACCTGACCATTCGTGGAGGTGAAGCATTCGATGGAGGAGCCATCTTCAATGAGGGCACAGTCATCCTGCGGAATGTCAACGTGATTGACAATGAGGCATTCAATCAGGGTGGAGCAATCTTCAACGCTCCAAACTCGGTCCTGAATGTGTTCGGCTCCTCCCTCGACACCAATATCGCTGGTTCACGAGGTGGTGCCGTCAACAATCTGGGTCGGACGACTTACCTCAATACGACCATTGCAAGGAACACCGCGAACTCACGCGGTGGTGGAATATTCAACGAAGGCTCAGCAACAGCCAGCCTGATCAACGTGACGGTCGCCGGCAATACTGCGGCCTCTCGCGGAGCAGGTCTGGCCAGTGAAGCCTCAAGAACCAGCACTCTGGGCAACTCAATCATTGAGGCCAACGTCACCGTCGCCCGAGTCCCTGCGACTGGGGCAACGATCAATCGCGATTTGATGGGTGTTGTGATCTCACTGGGGAACAACTTTATCCAGGTCCTCGACAGTCGGTCCACAACGGCCTCATCGGCAGGGTTGTTGACTTCAGACAGATTTGGCCGTGATGCGACTCCATTCGTCACATTGACCAGTGCTCTGGCTCGTGGTGCAAGTAACGGTGTAGGGTTCCGGGCGCTGATCCCTGGCCGAGCTGCGGTTGACGGCGGAAGCAATTCGGTTTACCCAAGCACGAACCTTCTGTCCCAGAAGGATGCCATCGGCAACCCTCGCCTCATCGAAGGTAACTCTGATGGTATCATTACCATCGATGCGGGTGCAGTTGAGCATCTCGTGAATACTCCGGTTGCCATTTTCACGGCCACGCCAAATCCAGCAGCATTCGGTGATCGAGTCTCCTTTGATGGTCGTGGTTCGACACATCCAAACCCCGCGGTTGGCACCATCGTGCTGTGGGAATGGGATTACGACTTCAATGCGACTAACGGCTTTGTACCGCGGCTGACGGGTTCAACCGCCAGCAGGATCTACCCGTCGTCACCGAAGACAAACTACACAGTAATGCTCCGCGTGACGGACAACTTTGGCAACTTCGGCTTCTTCTCCCGTGAGATCGTAATCGGCAAACCGACGACACCTGTCATCGATCGACCGGCTGCTGCTCGTCCAGGTGTGAAGCCCGTCACAACGGACCTGACACCGACTTTCCGTTGGACTGCAGACCCTGCGACCTATGACCTTGAACTCTTCAGGATTACAGGCACAAGCAGAGTTCCGGTGTTCCCGCTCGTGTCTTTGACAACGAAGACCTACACCCCAACGACTCCGCTGGCAATGGGCGAGTATGAGCTGATTGTGACGTCCCGTAACAACAGCTTTAGTTCACCAAGTGCTCCTTACCGGTTCCTCGTGGGCGGAATGTCCGGACTTGCTCCGACAGGAGATACTTTTGACCTGACACCAAAGTTCCGTTGGAATAGTGTCGCTGGCTCCTCACGGTACGAACTTCAGGTTCGACGTGTTCTGCCGACGGTCGTGCAGGGAGTCGTCAGTGAAGCATTCATCTCCGACACTACCTTTGAGCCAACAACTTCACTCGGCCTTGGAAAATTCGAGTGGCAGGTGCGAGCATACGACATCGACGGTGTGGCTGGTGCGTGGAGCAGCGTACAGACTCTCACAATTGAACAAATTGCGATGACCACCCCGGGACCGGTTACTGTGGACACGACACCGACGTTCACGTGGACCAACATGGACTCTGGCGATGGAACAACCAGATACGAATTCTGGCTGAACAGGATCGGTGGCCAGGCAAAACAAATTGTTGAGCCTTCACTTTCGACGACAAGTTACACTCCGACGACTCCGATTCCAAATGGCACCTACGATGCGTGGGTTCGTCCGTTGTCTCCGGATGGAGAAGGCGGGCTGTGGAGCTTTACTCGCCGCTTTGTCATGGATTATCGCGTTGGACCGGTCACTTATGCCCCTGCCGGTGTTTCGACAGATACCACGCCAACGTTTCGCTGGCAGGCCGCCGATGGTGCCTCGGGCTACAACCTGTGGGTTGATAACCTCAGCACCAACGTTCAGAAGACGATCTTCGTCAGAGTTCCGCAGCAGGCGAATTCTGCGCAGATCAGCTACACACCAACAGTCGCACTGACTGCCGGTAATTATCGCTGGTGGGTTCAGACTGTGGCCCCTTCAGGTCTCACGACCAGCTACAGTGCTGGTACTGACTTTAATGTGCCGGTTCCATCGATCCTTTCTCCTCGAGGTTCAATTGCCACAAATCTGCCACTGTTCAGATGGAGTGGCGTAACCGGCTATGTGTCCTATGAAGTATGGGTTGATAATGTAACGAGTGGAGCCAAGGAGGTCCTGAGAGTCAAGGGGATCACCACAACTTCTTATCAGACAACATTGCCTCTTGAGAATGGTGACTTCAAAGTCTGGGTTCGTGGCTACGATAAAGACGGCAACATTTCTCAGTGGAGTGGACCTGCGGACTTTACTGTGACGGTTGGTGTCGGGAATGCTCCGATCCTCACAAACTCTTTCGGCAACTTCAATGGCACACGAACATTCAACTGGTCTGGTGGTACCGGAGCATTCAGCTACGAGATCATCGTCAAGCGAATTTCAGATCCTGATCAGCCCGTCGTGTTGAACCAGACGGGAATTACCGGAACAACATTTACGTCCCCTGCATCATTCTCTGCCGGAACCTACCGCTGGTGGATTCGCGGACTGGACGTCAATGGCAACGGGCTTCCATGGAGCCAGCCGCAGCTGTTCTTCGTACAGACGATCGAAACAGCCCCGACGGATGTCACCGAGATTGCATTGGCGGCGACGACTCCAGTTGTGTTTGATGCCAGTGCAGGCTTCTGGTCCGATGACATTGTTCGCAGCATTACGGCCACTCCGGCAGGAACCGTAGTGCAGATCGATCCGATGTCATTGACGCCGGAACCGATGACTGAGCAGTCAGTTGTCGTGGAGGACATTGCTGGCATCGATGATGTCATGGGAGAATGGGCCAGCCTGAACATGGATGAAGCCACAGCTCAGGTTTTCCCAGTTTCATTACCAGCCGTCAAAACTCCGGTCGTGTCGGTAGAGAACTCAAAGTCTGAAAGTGAAAACCGAGCACTGGACCTGCTGATGGCAGGGATGGCTCTTGGAGCGGTTGTTTCCAAAGCCCGAAAGTCGAAAGACCAGCAGTAATCGGGGTTGTTTCAAACGCGAATGAAAAACAGGACGACCGGCTGAATTTTCAGCCGGTCGTTTTTCATTGGGCTCGAGCGGGGAAGGCACTGCCGTCAAAAAACAGCGTGTTTTTATGCTGTTTGGCAAGGACGGAACAGATTTCGCGACTCGCTCCGGCTTGAAAGATGGTGGCTACGGTCAATTCAGAAGGAATCATTAAGCCGTTTCAGGTGTTGCAGAACGATGCAGCCTCGGCTCCTCGCTGCGTTTTGCGACAGTCTTTGGTTGCGTACCGAGGGGTCTCGGTGTATGGTCCCAAGCAGGCAAATATGGTCAGAAACGTGGTTTTCGCAAAGTTTTGAAGTGTTCAGGAAATTTTTGCGGATGTGCCACAGTATTTGCGTTACAGATATCGACAGGTGGTATCTGCTGCGTTTTGAATCACATCAATGCCCCGCAGATCGGTGTTAAGGGTCGGAAGATTCACCTGACGGACAGGACGGTCCCCAGATTGTTGCCTTGCCCGACTGCTGTTGTGTTCGTTATTTTGAATTCACTCCGTGCCTTTCTAAGTCTCGCTTTTCGGGAGTCAAGCTCATGCAAACGCGTCGTTCCCTCATCCTGTCGAAGACATCTCGACGCGGATTCACCCTGATCGAGTTGCTGGTGGTTATTTCGATCATCGCAACGCTGATGGCTCTGATTCTTCCTGCCATTCAGCAGGCCCGTGAAGCTGGCCGAAGAACTCAGTGCCAGAACAACCTCAAGAACGTTGCTCTTGCGGCGATCAGCTTTGCAGAAACCCGCCGAGGACTGCTTCCGCCGTACGGAACTTTTGCTGCAGCGAATACCGCGAAGACAGATGTGTTCGCGTCACACAGTTGGGTCGTGGATTTGCTTCCTCAACTCGACCAGCAGGCGATCTATGAAAACTGGAACTTCTCGGCGCCGTTCTCTGCGAACGCGATGCGTGATAAATCTATCCCAGTTCTTTCATGTCCTAACGATGATACGGCTGTTGGGATCGACGGCGGCTTGTCCTATGTGGCCAACTGTGGTGTCGGCGACGGATACATTGACGTATTGGCAACTCCGGCTCCTGGTTCGCCGAACGACTTCGGTCACGGCTGGTCCTTCGAGCCACTCGCTTGGAGTGGCGCATCAACGACAGCACCTCAAATTGCTGCGAATGCCGAATTGACGAGGGAATTGGGAGTATTTGGACCAAAGGTAGATTGCTTGAGCCTCACATCTGGTGTCGCAGGCGTACCGACCCCAACAGATTCAACAAACCCTTCAAGTGCAAACATCGGTCGCATCTACGATGGTGCCGCGAATGTAATTCTGTTCACAGAAAATGTGAATGCAGGTAAGAATGCCATTACTGGAGGAAAGTCCTTTGCGGACCCGTCTCTTCGAAGCTGTGGGTTCTTCTACGGAGCTGATGCGGGCACCCAGTTAACTTACGGAAACCTTACCTCGATCACCTTTACTCCTCAGGGCGGAATCACCGGAAATCGTTTCATCAATCAGGAAAAGAACGGCATCGACGGTGCCGCCCCGACTCCAAACAGCCGCCATATGGGAATTGTTGTTGCGGCGTTTTGCGACGGCACAGTAAAGACGATTACCGAAAACATCGATCGCGGAGTCTACGTGCGACTAATCACTTCCGGCGCTGCTCGCCCAAGAGGGGCTGCTGGAATTAGTGCTGAAGCTCCACTGGGTGGAAACGAATTCTGATCCTAAGAAGACGTCTCCTGAAACTCTCCCAAACCGTCTGGCTTCTTCTGAGGCCAGGCGGTTTTTTCGTTTCGACATTTCCGACGCCTAACATCGACCGCTCACATTTTGAAAACCGCGGGCTCTGATGTTATGCTCCAAGCATGGATTCCTTTCGTTTTTATTCCTTAGTCTGCCTGCTCCTGCTGCCGATGGTCGTCGTGCTAGTCGGCCTGTCCCTGCGAACTCGCAACAAGTCGACAGTTCTCTTCTCCAGCATCGCGACGTTTAAATCTCTGCCAGTGACATGGATGCAGCGAATCCGCCGAACCTTGCCTTGGTTTTACGGTGCGGGATTGGCCCTTCTTACGATCGCTCTGGCCAGACCTCAGGCCGGTAAGTCTGAATCCCGAATGTCCGGCGACGGCATTGCTATCGAGATTGTCCTGGATGTCTCCGGTTCCATGGAGGCACTCGACTTTGAACTGGATGGCCAGAACGTCAATCGGCTCGAAGCCGTGAAGCATGTCATCACCGATTTTGTGATCGGTTCCGATGACGGCAAACTGACAGGGCGAAAAGACGACCTCATTGGTGTCGTTGCCTTTGGCGGTTTCGCTGACAGCAAGTGCCCACTAACTCTCGACCACGGCGCGCTGGTTGACATCATTGACAGTCTGCAGATCCCCAAACCTCTTCGCGACAGACAGGGAAGAATCCTGAATGCAGAATCCATGCAGGAAGAACTGGCGACCGCGATCGGCGACGGCCTGGCCCTCGCGGCCGATCGCCTGCGTGATACCAACTCAAAAAGCAAAGTCATGGTGCTGCTGACAGACGGCGACAACAATGCCGGTGCCATCGAGCCGCGTGAAGCCGCCGCCATCGCGAAAGAACTGGGCATCAAAGTTTACACGATCGGGATCGGTCGTAATGACGTCGTGCCTGTCCCGCAGGAAGATGAGTTCGGCAGAACCGTACTTGTGCCAGCTCGCTTTCGAATCGATGAGGAACTCCTGCGTGAGATCGCTCAAACGACCGGCGGTACATATTTCCATGCGTCGGATTCTGCAGGACTGGCCGAGGTCTACAGTGCAATCGATCGACTTGAAAAGAGTCGCGTTGAAGAATCAAAATACTCCGAGTATACAGAACTGTTTCGCTGGTTTGCGGGCTCCGGACTGGCCCTGATCGTTGCTGTCAATATTCTTCTCGAAACACGTTTTCGATCGCTGCCGTGACTCTCATGGAATGGCAAACACCACAATTTCTTTATCTGGTTCTGCCGCTCTGCCTGAGCTGGTTCGCGCTGGCTCTGTATTCAGAAAAACGTCGACAGCGAGCACGAGAAACATTCATCGCCACTGCGATGCAGGGTCGCATTCTTCCTGCAACGTCCCGCTTTCGCTTCTGGTGCAAACTTCTGCTGTTTGAAGTCGCACTCGCCACAGGCCTGATCGCTCTCGCTGGTCCACGATTTGGGACGCAGGTCGAACAAGTCGTTCCTCGCGGCAGTGATCTCTATGTGCTGATCGATGTTTCTCGCTCGATGCTGGCCGACGATGTCCTTCCATCCCGGCTGGAACGAGCAAAAGCGGATGTGAGTTCGCTCGTCAATCGACTGAACGGCGAACGCATCGGACTGATTGCATTTGCCGGAAAGGCGGTCGTGAAGTGCCCACTCACGATCGATTATGATTCGTTCCGACGAGCACTCATGGAACTCGATCCCAACAGCGCGCCGCGAGGTGGTACTGCGATCGGTGATGCTATTCGGAAAGCTGTCGAGGTTTTCCACGCGGGGACTCAACGAGATCAGGCTGTCCTGTTAATTACAGATGGTGATGATCAGGAATCCTTTCCTCTGGAAGCAGCAACAGTGGCAGCTGAAAGAAAAGTCACGGTGTTTACGGTCGGGCTCGGTGATGCCAGCTCAGGGGCAAGAGTTCCCGGCCAGTCTGGCAATTCTTCATTTGTGGAGCATGAAGGCCAACAGGTATGGAGCAAACTGAATGGAAGCCTATTGAGCGACATCGCGTTGAAGACGAACGGCGTCTACATTCCGGCCGGCACTCGATCGTACGACCTCGGGGAACTTTATGCTCAGCATTTGCAGGGTCGTACAGGTGATCAATCAGAAACGCAGCAGCGAATCCGGAAGTCCGAACGCTTCCAGATTTTTCTAAGCCTCTCGCTACTCGCGTTACTGATTGATCTGTGCATCAGCCGTTACTCAAACATTCCCGTCCGCCAATCAACGGCCGCACCGACAGCGCCCGGGGCTCCGGCAATTCGTTCCTCTCGATCAGATCGTGAAAGAACATCTTCAAGAGCCCCGTCGCTTCCGGCTACCACTCATCGATCTTCGATGACTCTCCCGTTGCTGGCCGGGATCAGCATCAGCTTGATGTCTGAACAAGTTCTCGCTGGCGAATCTCACGAACAAGTCCGCGAGGGCCTGAAACACTATCAGGCGGCCGAATACGACTCCGCTGAAAAGCTGTTTGCGACTGCAGCCGAGAAGTTGGACAAAGATCGATCATCACAGGCTGCCGTCGCAGCATTCGACGAAGCGTGTGCTCTGCATCGCAAAGGCGACAAAGAAAAGGCTCGTGAACGGTATCTGAAAGCGGGGCTAAGTCCTGATAAAGCAATCGCGACGGCTTCACATTTCAATCTTGGTACTTTGTCCGCGGAGAATGCCCGCAGCATCGCTGGAGAGAATCCAGAAAACGTCGCTCCCAAAGACCGGCAGAAGATCCTCGATGAACTCAAGCAGGCCGTGGCCTCCTATCGACACGCTCTGGAAATGAATCCGGAACACCAGCAGTCTCGCAGAAATCTGGAGCTGGTCCGAACGTGGATCAAATACTACTCCGACCGCTGGAACGAGATCGATCGCCAGAAACGTCGAGATGAATCCAACCTGATTCAGTATCTCGAGTTCCTGATGACGACTCAGACTGCGATGAAGGACTCCATTCAGCAGTTACCCGAAAACGTTCCGCTCGACGTCTACGCTCAATTCAAAAAAGATCAGGATGAGCTCGCTGAAGAACTGCCGTTTCTGCGTGAGAAGATCGCCGCGGAACTGCTGCCTCAGGAATCCTCACCTGGAGCAAACACACCACCCCAATTAACGCCGCCACAGTCAATATCGCCCGAGGTGAAAGCAGGGATCGAACTCCTGCAAAGCTGGTCCGACAAAGCCGCTGACAGGATGCAGTCGGCCTCGAATGCTCTCTTGAAAACGAAGACTGCGGATGCGGTTATGCATCAGCAGGAAGCCGTGACTCAGCTCGACCAAATCTGGGACGCTGTCATCCCGTTTCATCCGTTGTTGGCGAAAGAGCTGACCGACCAGACCGGGATTGCAGAGCAGTTGGCTCCGTTCAACACCAATCC
>CANHVD010000197.1 GCA_947463775.1 Planctomycetaceae bacterium
AAGAACGAGTTCACTCTGGAACTTCAAAGCCGCTTTGTGCCAGTGTCAGAGTCTCTCGAGTTTGAAAAGACAAACTTCGGATTCCTTGCGGTTCGAGTCGCCAAATCGCTCTCAGCAGTCTTTGGCGGCGGCGTTCTGACGAGCAGCGATGGAACTCAATCGGAGAAGAACCTGTTCGAGCAATCCGCTCGCTGGATTGACTACAGCGGCCCGACTAATCGCGACGGCAATCAGATCGAAGGGATTACCTATTTCGATCATCCCTCGAATCCCGGCCAGCCAACCCGCTGGCATGTTCGCGATGACGGCTGGCTCTGCGCATCGCCGTGCATGAAGTCATCGATCCTGACCAAAAAACAAGAGACGTTGATGCTGAGATACCTGCTTCACATTCACTCTGGCTCGATCAATGCTGAGCAGGCCAACAAAATGCACTCAGAATTCTCCGCTCCTCCAGCGATGCATGTCGCGAAGGGGACGAAGCCTCATACTCGCTGGCAGGTTAAACGCCGCGAATAAAGTTGAATCACCTCGGCGGTGCCGCCAAAGCTGATATCCTGCCACAGCAAACCTGAAGGAACCCCTGAACGGCCCCTGCCGCTTCCTCATCTTTGGATTTATTGCCCCTCCCGAGAAACATGTTCAGGAAGACAGTCGATGCGTCCCTCTCAAGATGAGTACTCAGATTTCTTTGCTGGCTACATCAGCCTCGTACCAGAAAACGATGTTCTGAACGTACTTGAACAGCAACTGGTCGAGATTCCTGCGTACTGGCACGAGATCTCTGAATCCGAAGCGACAGCTGTCCATTCGCCGTACACATGGAAGATCAGACAAGTCCTCGATCATCTTGTGGACGGCGAACGAATCTTTGGTTCTCGATTGCTGCGAATCGCTCGTGGAGACACGACTCCACTGCCGGGATTTGACGAGCATTTCTTTGCAGAGGCCTCTGAGGAACGCCCTGCTCCGCTGGCAGATATCATTGAGTCTTTCGAATCACTCCGTCGCGCTAACATCCTGTTGATTCGAAACCTTCCCGCTGCTGCATGGAGCCGCATGGGCATCATGAGCGGATCGCCAACTTCTGTTCGTGCACTGGCGTTCATTCTGGCTGGCCACATACGCCACCACGATGCAATCCTTCGCTGCCGACTGCCACACCTTGCTGACCACGCAGAATCAGAGTGTGGCAATCCGTGATGAGCAAAGCGATTAACTGTCGCCGCGGATCTCATCGCAAGCTATCCACACTTAACCTGCGAATACTGATCGGGCAATTCCCGACCTACGAATGAATTGCTCGCTTGTCGACAGCCATGGCCGCTTCCTTAACCGCTTCAGATAGCGTTGGATGAGCGTGGCAGCAGCGGGCGATATCTTCGGCGCTGGCTCCAAATTCCATGGCGACGGCGGCTTCGTGGATTAATTCTCCCGCGTGAGCACCGATGATGTGAACTCCAAGAACTCGGTCGGTGGCTTCATCGGCCAGGACTTTCACGAAGCCGTCGGTATGACCTGCTGCACGAGCTCGTCCGTTGGCGGCAAAGCTGAAACGACCGGCTTTGTACTTGATTCCGGCGGCCTTCAGAGCATCTTCGTTGGCTCCAGTTGATGCGATTTCCGGAGACGTGTAAATGACGGCGGGAATGGTGCCGTAATTGATGTGACCGTGGCCGGTCGCCATTTTCTCAACGCAGGCAATACCTTCTTCTTCGGCTTTGTGTGCCAGCATCGCGCCGCCGATGACGTCGCCGACCGCGTAGACACCAGCAGCCGTGGTCTGATATCCGGCATTGACCTGAATGAAGCCACGCTTGTCAGTTTGCACTCCGGCTTCCGCCAGCCCAAGATTGTCCGTACACGGCTTGCGACCGACAGCAACGAGCACTCGATCACATGTAATCGGCTCAGCACCTTCCATTGTGATGGTACAGGTCTTGCCGGCGGCTGTGACGGACGTGACTTTCGTTCCGAGCTTGAACGTCAGGCCCTGCTTTTCAAATATCTTCTTCGCTTCGTTGGCAACCTGTTCATCAACGCCCGGCAGGATGCGAGGCAGATATTCCAGAACAGTCACCTTCGCACCCAACCGACGCCAGACGGTTCCAAGCTCCAACCCAATCACGCCGGCGCCGATAACAACGAGGTGCTCGGGGACTTCCGGCCACGCGATGGCTTCCGTGCTGGTACCGATGCGATCTCCGTCCGGCTGAATACCCGGGAGAGACGAAGATACACTGCCTGTGGCGATCAGAATCTTCTTGCCGGTGATGGTTGCAGGTGAGTTGCCCGAGACTTCGACGACTCCGCCGCCCTTCAGCTTGCCGTGTCCAAAGAAACGCTCAACCTTGTTCTTCTTCAAAAGTCCCTGGATACCGCCATCAAGCGTGCTGACGACCGAATCTTTGTGGCTCATCATCTTTGCGATGTCCAGCGTCACGCCTTGCACGATGAGGCCTCGTTCGGCAAAGTGCTTTTGAGACTGTTCGTAGAGTTCGCTGGTTTCGAGCAGTGCCTTGCTGGGGATACAACCCACTCGAAGGCAGGTCCCACCGAGCTTCTGCTCGCGTTCGACGACAGCAACTTTCATCCCCAATTGAGAGGCACGGATGGCCGCGACATAGCCGCCAGGGCCAGCACCAACAACGATCAGATCGAATGATTCAGACATTTCGAAAATTACCTGCAAGAGCGTGAAAGCAAAACCGCCGGAAGACACATGTTCTTCCAGCGGCGTATTTGGTTCAAGCAATTAATTGTGCGGGATCGACTTTGGCGAGCGGGGACATCAGTCCCCGGATTCTCCGTGCACCGCGTAATCAGAGGATTCACATCCCCCGCTAACCGTAAACGTGATCACACTTCCAGGATCAGCCGCGTTGGGTCTTCAATCAGATCCTTCACAAGTTTCAGGAAGGAAACCGCTTCGCGACCGTCAACGACTCGATGGTCGTACGTCAATGCGACATACATCATTGGCCGGATAACAACTTCGCCATTGACCGCGATTGGACGATCGAAGATGCCATGCATCCCAAGCACTCCACTTTGCGGCGGATTTACGATCGGTGTCGAAAGCAGCGAACCGTAAACGCCACCGTTGGTGATCGTGAACGTGCCACCGTCAAGTTCTTCCAGCGTAATCTGGTTGTTCTTCGCCTTCACAGCGTATTGAACAATCGCAAGCTCAATATCTGAGAAGCTCATGTTCTCAGCGTTCCGCAGGACGGGGACAACAAGTCCCTTGCCGCCACCAATGGCAATTCCGATGTCACAGTAGTTGAAGTGCGTAAGCTGCTTGCCGTTCATCTGTGCATTGAGTGCCGGGAACTGCTGAAGACCAGCAACAACGGCTCGCACGAAGAACGACATAAATCCCAGCTTTACGCCGTATTTCTTTTCGAACACGTCTTTGTAAGATTCTCGCAGCTTTTTAACTGCCGACATGTCCACTTCGTTGAACGTGGTGAGCAATGCGGCTGTCTGCTGAGCCTCCACCAGACGTTTGGCAATGGTCTGACGAATCGGGCTGAGAGGCACGTTGCGAGTTTCGCGGCTTCCGCCTACTCGTACAGGACCAGCCTGAACGGTACGAATCACATCCTCTTTCAGCACACGACCACCGGGACCAGTGCCTGAAACCGAGCCTGCTGGAAGATTGTTCTTTGCCATCTCGGACGCAGCGGCGGGCATCACATGACCACCAGCTTTTGCAGGGGCCGTTGGTGCAGGAGCGACTGGAGCGGCCGACGGAGCCGGGGCAGCAGTCGCGGCAGGTGCATCAGAAGGCTGGAGATACCCAATTACTTCACCAATCGATGCAGATTCACCGGCCTTCTTCAGGATGCGAGTGACAACTCCACCCACTGGCGCAGGGACTCCAAACGTTGCCTTGTCCGTCTCAAGTCCGACCACTTCTTTGTCGGCTGCGACGAACTTCCCTTCGCCGACATACCACTCTCCAATGAAGACTTCGGAGATGGATTCACCAACGGCCGGAACCTTGATTTCAATTTCCTTAGTGCTCATTCGAGTTCAAATGCCTGTTTAAGAATTGTCTGTTGTTCAATTTTATGACTGGTCGCGGAACCCGTGGCCGGGCTGGCAGACTCAGGACGACATACACCTCGGAACGGATACCGGTCCAGCAGGCGTTCCCCATACTTCATTCGCAGGAAGCCCCACGCCCCCATGTTGCGTGCTTCTTCCTGCACCCAGAATAGTGACAACTTTTCCGAATATTGCGACAAAGCCTCTCCCAAAGCCTTCGCAGGGAATGGGTACAGCTGTTCAATTCGAATGATTGCCACATCAGTGATTTTGTTGTCTTCCCTGTACTTCGCGAGATCGTAATAAACTTTTCCAGAACAGAGCAGAACTCGACGAACGGCTTCTGCAGGGATTGTCGTATCCGGAATCACTTCCTGGAACTGTCCACTGACAAGTTCCGAAAGCGGAGAGGTCGCGTCCTTGGACCGAAGGAGACTCTTTGGAGTCATCACGACCAAGGGCTTTTTCCAGCGCCGAAGCGTTTGCCGCCGCAACAGATGGAAATAATTTGCTGGAGTCGTCGGATTGGCCACCTGAATATTGTCTTCAGCCCCCATGGCAAGGAACCGTTCCAGTCGTGCACTGGAATGCTCCGGCCCCTGCCCTTCCATTCCATGAGGAAGCAACAGCACCATGCCGCTGAGTCGCTTCCACTTGTCTTCACCACTGGCAATGAACTGATCGATGATTACCTGTGCAACGTTGACAAAGTCGCCGAACTGAGCTTCCCAGATCACAAGTCCGTCCGGACAGTCGAGGCTATAGCCGTACTCAAAACCAAGTACGCCAACTTCCGACAGCGGACTGTTGTAGATCTCAACATGTTCAGGACGGGCAGCCACTTGCTGCAGACCAATCCAAACTCGCCCATCGTTGAAGTCGTAGAGTCCGGCATGGCGATGACTGAATGTTCCACGACGAACATCCTGCCCGCTGAACCGCATATGAGTCCCCTCTTGTACGAGGGTCCCGAAGGCAGTCATTTCTGCCCCACCCCAGTCAAAGAGAATTTCACCAGCCGCCATCTTCCGTCGGGATTCCAAAACCGCTTCAATTTTCGGATGCGGCTTGAACCCTTCCGGAGGTGACGTCAGCGTATTCATTACCTTGCGAATCGTATCCGCGGGAACTCCGGTCACAGGAGAATCGGCCTTTGAGGAAGATCCGCCGAAATAACCATTCCACATCCCTCCGCCGCTGTCCTCCAGATACTTGAAGCCCTCTTTGCGAGCTTCGAGCAACTCTGCTTCCAGCACCTGCCCTCGACGCGCGACGATCTCCATTCCCTCTTCCTTCGTCACCTCGCGCAAGCCGACGAGAGACTCAAGGAAGCTGTTGAAAACTGTCTGGCGACTTCGAATGACCTGATACATCGTCGGCTGAGTGAATGCAGGCTCATCGGCTTCGTTATGACCGCGACGACGGAAGCAATACATGTCGATGATCACGTCGCGATGAAACTTCGCACGGAAGTCCATTGCCAACTGAACAACCTGAGCAACAGCTTCCGGATCTTCACCGTTAACGTGGAAGATCGGAATCTGCAACATCCGAGCAACGTCGGTCGCATAAGTACACGACCGTGCTTCCGATGGAGATGTCGTAAAGCCAATTTGATTATTAACGACGATGTGCACTGTCCCGCCAGTTTGATACCCAGGCAGCTCACTCAGATTCAACGTTTCCTGAATGACACCTTCACCAGCGAACGCGGCGTCTCCATGTACCAGGATGACACAGCTCTTACGACGATCAAAATCCTCGTTTCGATCCTGTTTTGCTCGGAGTCGACCCTGAGCAACCGGATTAACAAACTCCAGATGGCTTGGGTTAAAGCATAATGTCAAATGGACATTCTGTCCTGACGACGTCATGCGATCGGAGCTGTAGCCAAGGTGATACTTCACATCACCACGGCCCATCTTCAACTGAGGATCCACGTCATCAAATTCTCGGAAGATCTTCGATGGGCTCTTGCCCATGATATTTGCCAGCACATTCAGGCGACCGCGATGAGCCATCGCCAAGACGATCAGATCTGTCCCTTGGCTTCCGGCTCGCTCAATCGCCATGTCGAGCAACGGAATGAGACTCTCGGCACCTTCGAGCGAAAAGCTTTTTGCACCAACGTATTTCTTTTGAACAAACTCTTCAAAAACGACGGCGTCGCTCAGCCGCTCCAGGATTCGCACTTGTTCTGACCGCGACAGTTTCAGTCGGTTCGCCGTTCGCTCCATACGGTCCTGAAGCCACTGTCGCACCTGCATGCTGTCGATATGCATAAACTGCACACCGATTGATCGACAATAAGTCGACTGCATCCACGTTACAAGTTGACGGAGCGTCTGAGTATCAGGCCCACCTGCCCATTGAGTCGAGAACTTTCGATTCATGTGCTCTTCAGTGAAACCATAAAATGCCGGATCAAGTTCTGCCGGCTTCGGACGCTCAGCATTCAACGGATCAATCTTGGCAATGATATGGCCGCGAACGCGATAACTGCGAATCAATTGATCAAGGCGTTCCTGCAGAATGACCGCATCTGAAGTCGAAGGATCAACTCGAACTTCAGTCGACTTATGAAAGATGCTCTCTGCCTGAAACGGTGCCTGCAAACTTTCTGGTGTCAGACCGGAGTCCACGACCTGCAACTCGTCGAAATAATCTCTCCAGTCAGGAGAAACAGAGTTGCGATCGCGCAGGTAACTCTCCAACTGTGATTCTGCGAACTCAACGTTCTGAGTTCCCATATCAACGCGCGGCTTCGCGTTGATGACTTGACCAGCACCATGTCCGGCAGCGCCGTTCCCGAGTCCTTCATTCGGCGAATCCAGAAACGCCGGGGCGCCTGACGGAAGTGAAGTTGTGTTAGACATTGTTCGAATAACTTTGTGTTCAGCGGTGCCGTATTGAGTGGGGAATACGACCTGCGTGGAGGGAACTGAGGGGAGTATTCTGGTTCAACAATTTAGTCTTGGACGCCCACAGGGTTGCCGCATCATAGACGGACTGCCATGATTGGGAAGCTTTTGACGGTGTGCAGGTCAGGAATTTCGGAGTGGGAAAATTCTGGGACCGGACCAGGAACAAGGTGAAAGTTGACTCATATGGAAACAACTGCACACATTGGGGTGCTCACAGTATCAGACCGCGCCAGTCGAGGTGAATACGAAGATCTTGGGGGGCCAGCGATTCGGGATTATCTGTCCGAAGTGCTCACTTCCCCATGGTCCCTGATCTACCAAGTCGTCCCTGACGATCGACCATTGATTGCCTTGGAAATGCGACGAATGTCGGATGAACTTAACTGCTGCCTGATCATTACGACAGGTGGAACCGGCCCGGCCGTCAGGGATGTCACGCCGGAGGCCACAACAGACGTTTGTGAGAAAATGATGCCCGGCTTTGGGGAGTTAATGAGGAAGGTATCACTGGAAAAGGTTCCAACCGCAATCCTGAGCCGACAAACGGCGGGTATTCGCGCCAAATGCCTGATTGTGAACCTGCCAGGACAACCCAAGGCGATCAAGGAGTGCCTCGATGCCGTGATGCCCGCAATACCTTATTGCATCGATCTGATTGGCGGACCAAGACTGGAAACTAATGAACACCGACTGAAAGCCTTCAGACCCAAGGCGAAATAGTCCCCCAATCCAAAATAGTTCTCCAACCCGTGGATACCAACAAAAAAGGCCCCAGAGAATACTCTGGGGCCTTCACTTGAAACAGAAATATCTTCAGTTTCCGGGGCTCGCCGGACTGTCATTTTGTCCCGCGAGATAGCCAGCTCCAGCGCCAATCGCACCACCAAGAAGTGCCCCAAGGCCGCCACCGCCTCCTCCACCAGCACCACCGCCGGCCCCTCCTCCGGCACCACCACCACCTGCTCCCGGAGTTCCTGGAGGAGCACCCGGAGGCGTTGTCCCCGGAGCTACACCGCCGCCGGTCAAAGCTGCGGCGTTAGTGCTGTTAAAGTTCCCCGCGTTTGCTGGAGCAATACTCAATTCCTGAGGAGCCATTACCGCAACCGTTCTATAGTGGGAAGAACCAGCGGTAGCAACCTCCTGCTCAGCCCCGATTATCTCAATACCCAGTGCGAAAGTGCCATCTTTGCCCACTCCAACCAAACTATGAGCCCCTGGAACTAGTCCGGCTACAATAAACTCCCCGTTGTTCTCCACTTCGGCCTTTCCTGCGATCTTGCCCTCCCGAACAAAGTAAATCGTCAGGTCAAGCACTTCACGAACCCGTCCAGTGCGCTCGTCAAGCAGATTAATGACACCTCTTAGTCGGCCATCTTTCTGCAACTGAACCCGATGTCCAACGACGGAGGTTGAGACATCGCCTTCGCCAAGCGGGAACTTCTGATCCTCATCACCGGCAGCCTGATCGAAGCGGAGATCAGCCTTCGGAAGCTTCGCACTAATCAACTGTCTGACAATTCCAACATCGGGACCGGAAACCATCGAGGAGACCACGTCGATTTCATTATTCGCAGGATGTTCTTCATCTGATGGAACCAAGTTGATGCCGTAAAGCAAAAAGCTGTCATCACCATAAGCCAACAAGGCGGCGACACCCGGCTTCAACCCGCTAATCTTAAAGTTACCCTGCTCATCCGTGATTGCTTTGCCCACTTCAGAGCCCCCCTGAACCACTTTCACTGTGATGCCGGAGGCCACCGTAGATTCCGTACCGGACGTAATTGTGGACAACTTCCCAGAAAAAGCCCCTGAAGCGTCAAGGACAACATCGTGACTACTTGAGTGAATTACCTGATCTGGAGCCAAAGGCTGGCTAATCGACTTGGCAACATCCTCAACAACAGTTTCCGCAGTAGTTGGATTCTCTACATTTGGCACAACGTCCTCAGCCCCGACCGGAGTTTCTTGCTGTGATGATGCCGAAAGCGAGACATACATCGAACCAGCGGTCACAGACGCGGCTAATCCAACCAGTGCAATGCCGGAGAAAAACTGATTAGACTTCATCTGACGATTTCCCTTTCTCGGGGACTATCATGCGAGTGTAAACATAAAGATCTGCGGGAGGAAACCCTCAGGTTTCGACCCCTTACTCAATCTTCCACCCAGAATTATGCCGGGGCCGCCCAAGTCAACGCAACTCAGAATCCGGATAATTCGTCGGATCTGGATAAAGCCACTCAATTCCCCAAACTGACCAAATCGACACCCGAAATCCAACGAAAGCCCGGAAA
>CANHVD010000198.1 GCA_947463775.1 Planctomycetaceae bacterium
AACCAGTTCGTACGATCTTTCCACGAAGCTGCGCGGCCGGCAATGCTTCCGCCCCAACTGACAATCGGACATCGAATTGACGATTGATGTTTGGAGTGAACCCAGAGAAACCCGCTCCCGAACGGAGCACAGAGCCATTTGTGACAACTCGCACAATAGTAGTCGCAACCCAGATCGTTGAGGTTCACATCCAGCATCGCGATGGCGTGCGGTCCGTCCACACAAACCGGAATGTTATGACGGCGCGCCATCTGACACACGGCTTTCACCGGCAGGATACACGCTGTCGCCGAAGTCACATGACTGATCACGATCAGTTTTGTCTTCGGAGTGATCGCCGCCTCGATAGCTCGCACAGTCCCTTCGTCATCTGGTGGAAACGGCAACACTGCGGTCGTCATCTTCGCACCGGAGTCGCGACACTTCGCCTGCCAGATATTCTTAACAGCTCCGTATTCGTGATCGGTCAGCAGAACTTCATCGTCAGCCTTCAGTATCACGCTGGCGGCGACAACATTCATGGCGAACGTGGCATTGTCGAGCAGTACGAGTCGATCGGGTTGAGTTCCAAGAAATCGCCCCAACACCTGCGTAGTACGCTCCAGTTCTTCTTCCATGTCTCCACAGAAGAACTTCATCGGCTGCCGCTCCAACCGCTCACTCCAGCGCGTGCGAGCTTCCTGGACAGGGATCGGAGAAGGGCCAAAAGATCCATGATTGAGATAAACACAATCAGGATCCAACTGCCAGAATTCCCGAAGCGGATGCATAGACGTCATGAGCAGGGTCTTCATCATCAAAGAAGAACGACTAACCGAATTCATTGAGCGGCGCTGGCAAATGCCTGCTCAAGCTCCTTGAGTGCTCTCTCTTCAGTCGATGAGATTTTAAAGACGCCCAGAATTCCGCCAGCTGTTTCGGCAACATTACGAGCCCTTCTGGAGGCAGCGTCCCGCAGTTCCTGAAACGCGGGCTCAGAAAGGACAGGGCGAATGGCCACGACGAAATCTTTCCAGGCACTGAACAATTCCGGCGCAGGTTTCTTGTTCAGCCAGGAATTGAGTAACCCATAGGCGGGAGAGCCCGAAATCACACCTGTCGATTCCGCGGCTTTCAGAATGGCCTCTTTTTCCTGATCAGCCAGATCTCCATCTGACCACGCCACATGAATGGACGGAAACAACGAAAATGCCATCAGCGTCTTCGGCGTAATTTCCGCAGCTTGCAACTCGCTCAAAATCTTCAGGCTGGTGAACCCTGGGATTGTCGATGCTCCCTCCTCAACGTGCTGTTCGATGTATCCCTGAACTTCGACGATCAACTCCCGATCAATCCCTCGATAGAACTCACGCTCCAACAGTTCCGCCTGAGCTTCAAACCGACACTCGGACATACTTGCACTTCCCTGAGAGGATCTTATTTCTGACTGATGCTTCATGGATCATAACGAAGGTGGCAACGGTTTCACTACCTTGAGACAGCTTGCTCACGCAGTAATTCGATCACGCGAATGAAGGAGTACTCCGGGGAACAATCGATGATGATTTCTTCTTTGCTCATGGGATGCACAAACTGGACACAAACCGCCGCCAGCATGAGTCGTGTCACGCCGGCGTGTCGCTGAAAAGCACGGTTGAATTTTGTATCGCCGTGATCTGCATCGCCAACAATCGGGTGAGAAATCCCAGTCAGATGCCGCCGAATCTGGTGATATCGCCCGGTCTTCGGAGAAGCCTCCACCAGACTGCAACGCGTCGTTTCATGACGGCCGGACGCAAAGCCCGCTTCAAATTTCTCCAGCGTGCGGTAACAGGTCTCCGCATCCTGAGGTACCGAATGAGGATCCGTTGCCGGCTTTCCTCGCCCCTTATCGGAAACCAGCGGCCGATCGATCTTTCCGCAGTCCTGCGTATGGCCTCTGACCAGGGCCAGGTATGTCTTCTGAACCTGTCGTTCCGCAAACATCGCCGCATACAGTGCAGCAGCCTCAGAGCTTTTCGCCAGCAACAGAACGCCCGACGTTGGCCGATCGAGACGATGAACCGGGTACACAAAGCACTTCAATTGGTCTCGCACAGTCTGCACGACAAATTCCGTTGCAGAACGATCCGCCATGCTGCGATGGACAAACATCCCCGACGGTTTTGCCACCGCGACAAGCTGATCGTCGTCGTAGAGGATGGGAATCGACGTGCGGCCCTCCACTGTTTGATAGTCATCTGATTGATCGTCATCTGACATTGAATGGCCTAAGACTGAACTCTGCCGACGTGCGGATGGAGAATTGTTCAGCATCCTCGCGTGTATCACAATTCACCGACCGCGAAATTGCGGTAAGTTTCAAGCCTGACACTTCCGGGGCGGTGATTTCTTCTCGTATCGGACGTCTTCCTTTAACGGCGAGCCGCAGGCAGTGGCGAATCGGGCGATGTCGCCTGCGGCTTGCCGTTAAACGATTAAATCAATTCGCCACTTGCGCGTTTCGGAGGAGGGATTATTCCGTATCGCATCTTCTTAAGGCCCCAATCATCCTGCGCATTTTCGAGACTAGGGAAAGAAGAGTTCCAGCAGCGGTCCGGCAATCCTGGACGTGACGGGATTGGGCTCTACAATGCACAGCGTCACATTTTGCCTCCCCAATTCTCCGCTATTCCGCTGATTGATCCTTCCATGCTTGAAATTCCCGTCATTCGCTGGGGTAAGCCTTACGAGTCGCTCGAAAAGGCTGACGTTGTCCACTTTGAGACCGGTGAGGTCATGGCCAAAATGCATCAGGCCAATGCTGGCCTCGTGCAAATGGACTCGCGGAAGTCCGCGAAAGCTCGCGAGATCCTGAAACAGTTCTCCTGTGCGGAACTGGTTAAGAAGTGCGAGCAGGCCGCTGATCTGTATCTCACCGCAAACCTGCCGATGGGAACAGGCACTCAGACCCCCGAAGAGTTCTGTTCGATCCAGTCTGCGACTACCGGCTTGCCACTCAATATGTGCCGAGCCAACATGTCGAAGAACGCCTTCGTATTGAAGCACATGGGCGATATGCTCGATGCTTTAACACGTGGCCTGCCGCTGGACATTCTGTCTCGCGGTTACGGCATGGAGTCGCGAAATGTCATGGTCAGCTTCCAGGCGACTACGAACACGCTGGGGCTGGTTCTGCCTTCCAATTCTCCGGGCGTTCACACTCTGTGGCTGCCCGCGATTCCTCTCCAGATCGGTCTGGTTCTGAAGCCAGGTTCATCAGAGCCGTGGACTCCGTACCGAATGTACGAAGCCTTCGCGGCGGCCGGTGTGCCTCGCGAAGCGTTCTGCTTGTACCCCGGACCTCATGATGTCGGTAATAAGGTTCTGGAAACTTGTAACCGCGCGATGATCTTTGGTGGTCAGGCCACGGTCGACAAATATCACGGAAACCCACGAGTCCAGGCGCATGGTCCGGGCTTCAGCAAGATTCTGATCGGCGACGACTGTGTGGATCGCTGGGAAGAGTACCTTGATGTGCTCGTAAAGAGCGTGCTCATGAACGGTGGTCGAAGCTGCATCAACTGCTCCAGCATCTGGGCTTCTCGCCATACAGAAGCGATCGCCGATGCCATCGCGAAAAAGCTTGGTCCAATTGCTCCGCTGCCGACGACTGATCCTAATGCCGCCATCGCTGCGTTCACAACAGCGGGCGTAGCTGAAGCGATGAACAATCAGATCGAAGACGGCATCAAGGGGCCAGTAACTGAAATGACGGCCAAGTATCGCGGCGGTGATCGTCTCGTGAAGCATGAGCGATGTGATTACATGCGTCCAACCGTGCTGCATGTCAGCGACTGTGACAACAGCATGGCGAACACGGAATACATGTTCCCATTCGTGTCTGTCGTTCAGTGCCCGCAGGATCAGATGCTCGGCAAGATCGGCTCCACTCTGGTCGGCACCGCGATCACCAACAACGAAAAGTGGATCAGCGATCTGGTCGATGCTCGTCATATCGACCGCTTGAATATCGGCCCTGTTCCTACCTGTGCATTGAACTGGCTGCAGCCGCACGAAGGGAATATCATCGACTTCCTGTTCCGGAACCGAGCATTCCAGAACAGCCTGCCACCTGCCCACTAATTTTGAACTGACGACGGCTGCGAATGCTTGATTCGTGGCCAACTCAGATTCATTGCGAGAACCGGGATGGCTCCATGTCAGTCCCGGTTTTTCGTTTGTGCAAGTTGCTGGAACTTACTCATTCTGCATCCACAAGATGCCCCGCACGTCTCGCGGGCTGCGATCCGAACAAGGAGAGTTTCCTTTCCGAGCGTTCGACGCGTGTTATAGCCTCAGACCATTGGGACAGGTTTACCGAATGTTGTTAACCGCGAATGCTGTCAGTGCTAGACGCCCCAAACGGAACCGCATGGTTTCCCGAGTTTCCCTGTATGCTCTGTTGATTGCGGCCTACGCCGCCATTCCGGCGTTTTTTGAATCGCGGGATAACCTGGATTTCTTCTCCGATGTTCCCGCCGACATCCACGCGGCTCTGACGTTGGTCCTGGGATGGTTGCTGGTGTTTCGCACGAACACGTCTTACTCCCGCTGGTGGGAAGCCAGAACGCTGTGGGGCGGGCTGGTCAATACAATCCGCAATCTTTCGCTGAAGTATGTCGAGCTGATCGACGCCCCTGAGAAGGATCTGGAGAAAACAAAAAGGATTCTGCGACTCTTCCCGCAGGCATTGAAAGATCATCTCCGCGAAGGCGCGTCGCTGGAGGATTCCGAATTGATTGAAGACGGTCACGCTCCGCCTAAGCATGTGCCGACGTTTCTGGTTTCGATGCTCTATTCGCGACTTCGCTCATGGAAGAAGGAAGGCATCATCGACGGTTCGCAACTAATCGTGATGGATGAAGACGTACGGAAGCTGATGGAGATAGTGGGAGGCTGCGAAAAAATCAGGAATACTCGTCTGGCCCGCTCCTATCGAACCTTCGCACGGCAATGCGTGTTTATGTATCTCCTGTCGCTGCCGTGGGGGATCGTTCACGACTTTAACTGGTGGACCGTGCCGCTTTCGGCCATGATCAGCTACTTCATGCTGGGCATGGAAATCGCCGCTGAACACACCGAAGAACCGTTTGGCGAGGACGAAGATGATCTGGACCTGGAAGGACTCTGCCGCGTGATTGAAGCGTCGGTGGATGAGGTGTTTGCAAAGTAACGGAGACTTTTCAGGGTGGCACCAACGAAGTGAAGGTCCACCCGTTTGCCATGATTTGGTGTGAATGCGTTCGCCGCGGCGAACTTGTCACACCTACAAATTTCGGCGTTTTCCTGTAGGGTGTGACAAGTGAGCCTCAGCGAACGCAGGCTCACCGGCTGAGTCTCCAATTGATTCAAGCCGGAAGTCATTTCGCGGGCCACGTTCCCGGGCCCCGTTCCTTACCTCAGCAACCCTGACGCCTCAATCGGCCAGACATCCACAACGCGGCCGTTTTCGTGAACGACAAATTCGCGGTGCAGATTGCAGGTCGTGCAGGCATGACTGGGGATCAAATGCAACGGCTGTCCGATCGACCAGTTCGGTGAGTTGTTAACAACCACATGTTCTTCAGCGAGGAAAAAGGGAACGACAACATCCGGATAGTCTTTAATCCCGGGCACGCCAAATTCGCCGCCGGCCCCCTTCACACCGACATCCAGAACGGCTTTGTCCGCTGTTGGTCGACTGATGACTCGCACCAGCAGCGACATCGCAATTTCAAACTCCGGAGCCAGACGATAATACTGGCGATCCATGGTCGCATAGCTGCCAGCCTGAATCTCATCGACACCGTCCATCGCTCCTGTGCTATCGTAAGTGGCACTTGAACAGCCACTGAGACATGTCACCGGAATACCGGACTTCTCCAGAAGTCGACGTGTATCGATTGCCAATTGCATCGCGGCCTGAGACTGACTGCGACGTTGATCACGATCGATCACGTTCACCAGATGCCCTTCGTAGGCCTGAATTCCGTCCAACTGCACGCCGGGAAATTTCACGATCTGTTTCGCCAGCTCGACAACGCCATCGCCCGGCGGAAGTCCGCAGCGGCCCATCCCGATATCGACTTCCACAAGCAGGTGAACTGTGGAACCCGCCGCGACCGCAGCACGACTGATGGCTTCAACCTGATCAAGATGATCAACGGCCACGGCCACGCGTGCCCGTTTGGCCAGTTCCGCAAGGCGACGAACCTTCACGGCACCGACAACCTGGTTCGCAATCAGCAGATTTGTGACGCCATGATCTGCGAGAATCTCGGCCTCCCCAAGTTTCGCGCAGGTGATGCCGACGGCATTGCCGGCTGCCAGCTGACGCTTCGCCAGGGTCACACACTTGTGATTCTTGAAGTGTGGCCGCAGCTTCGACTTTCGATCCGCAAAGAACTGCGCCATCTTCGCCAGATTGCGATCACTGGCGGCGCGATCCAGCAACAAAGTTGGCGTATCCAGATCCTCAATCGCTTGTCCGATTCGAGCATCCTGCGAAACAGTTCCCGCTGACTGCAAACTGGCTACTCCGGCCATGGTGATTTCTCCGTGGAAAATGAATAGAGAACGGCCTTTGAAGCACAGTACTCATGCACGGCTTCTTCAAAACCCAGCTCGGCCCCAATACCGCTCAATTTGTAACCGTAGACAGGCACATTCGCTCGCAACGCGCCACCGCCGTTGATGGCGATTCGTCCGGCCTTGACCTGGCGAGCCACTCGCAAAGCACGAGCTCCGTCGGTGGTCCAGATGTTCGCCATCAGACCAAATTCGCTATCGTTGGCGATGCGAATCGCTTCTGCTTCATCTCGATAAGTCATGACGCTCAGCACTGGCCCAAAGACTTCTTCACGAGCCACGGTCATGCCCGGCGTGACATGATCAAACACTGTCGGCGGATAGAAGCAGTCATTCGCATCTGTGGGACGTGTCCCGGTCAGCACGCAACGAGCTCCCTCCTGTTCGGCCTGAGCAACGCAGCGACGGACAGTTTCACAATGCACAGGAGTTGCCAGACATCCCAGCTGCATATTGGGATCGGTCGGATCTCCCTGACGAAGATTCTTCACCTTGGCAAGGATGCGTTCCATCATGTCATCGTGCTGGCTTTCATGAACCAGCAGACGAGAACCTGCGACGCAAACCTGTCCCAGATTATAAAAGATGCCAGTGATGACGCCGTTGACAACATTCTCTATCGGGGCATCGGGAAAGACAATGCTCGGAGTCTTCCCGCCCAGTTCCAGCATCACGCCTTTCATACCGGTCTTGGCGGCTTCCAGCATCTGAGCACCCGTCTGATGCCGTCCCGTAAACGTGATCTTGTCGACGCCGCGATGTCCCACCAACGCCGCGCCGGCTTCGGCACCGGTGCCGTGTATGACGTTGATGACGCCCGGAGGAAACCCGACTTCGTGAGCCAGCTTCGCCAGCATCAGAGCCGACAGCGGAGAAACTTCCGACGGCTTCAACACGACCGTGTTTCCACATGCAAGCAACGGCGCCAGCTTGATGGCAGCGTTGGTGAGTGGAAAATTCCACGGCACAATCGCGGCGATGACTCCGAGCGGTTCGCGAATCTGCAGCGTCATATTGTCGGGCAGCGTCCCGAAACACTTGCCTGCGATCTTGTCCGGCAGCCCGGCATAGCTTTCGAACAGATCCGCCGCACAAGGGATATCAAATCCACGAGTATCCCGGATTGGCTTGCCGACGTTCAGCGTATCCGTCATGGCCAGATCTTCGAGATTCTCTCGAATCTTCTCGGCCAGCTTATACAGCAATCGACCTCGCAGCAGCGGATCCATCCGAGGCCACTCGCCATGATCAAACGCATTTCGAGCCGCCAGGACCGCGCGATCCACATCCGACGCATCGGCCAGTGCGACTTCTGTCAGGAGTTTGCCATTCGCGGGATTTGTGACAGACCACGTTCGTCCGCTCTGACTGCTGGTCCATTCGCCATTGATAAACAGTTGCTGGGGCCAGGAAATCATCAATCTTCTCCGGTCTCAGATTTCAGGTTTTTCTCTCTACGAAACCAGCACAACGCCAGCATCCGCCTGAACAGCTTTCCGGCATGTTGTAGAGGCCCCATGTGCAACTCGCCAGTGATCAGGAAGTTTTCGCCGCAATGAGGCGTACTTCATTGTCCAGCGCTAAATTTGGCGGGCCTTTCCTCCGTGCCTTTGTGCCTCCGTGAGAGCAATTTTTTTCTCACAGAGGCACGGAGACACAGAGTTCCTAATCGTTGAGTGTACCGCTAACGTCCCTGCAGAGATTCATTGTCGCGGCTCACAGTTCTGGATTACTCCCCGGTTGCTTTCCCACGCGGCGGAAGAACGAAGGGTGTATCCCCGTTGCTTAGCCCAGTTGCTTCGTCGCAATCCGGCGTTCTTCCTCCGTGTCCTTGTGCCTCCGTGAGAGCAATTTTTTTCTCACAGAGGCACGGAGACACAGAGTTCCTAATCGTTGCGTGTACCGCTAACGTCCCTGCAGAGATTCATTGTCGCGGCCCACAGGTCTGAATTACTCCCCAGTTGCTTATCCCACGCGGCGGAAGAACGAAGGGTGTATCCCCGTAGCTTAGCCCAGTTGCTTCGTCGCAATCCGGCGTTCTTCCTCCGTGCCTTTGTGCCTCCGTGAGAGCAATTTTTTCTCACAGAGGCACGGAGACACAGAGTTCCGGGTCAATCCGTATGCCGCTCACGCCCCTGCAGACACTCATTGTCGTGGCCCACAGTTCTGGCTTCCTCCACGGTTGCTTTCCCGCCCGGCGGAAAACCAAAAGGGTGTGCCCCCAGTTGCCCCCGATCCACGGTTCTTCCTCCGTGCCTTTGTGCCTCCGTGAGAGCGATTTTTTTCTCACAGAGGCACGGAGACACAGAGTTCCGGGTCATTGCGTATGCCGCTAACGTCCCTGCAGAGATTCATTGTCGCGGCTCACAGTTCTGGATTACTCCCCAGTTGCTCATCCTACGCGGCGGAAAAACGAACGGTGTGCCCACTGTTGCTATGCGCAGTTGCCTCGTCGCAATACGGCGTTCTTCCTCCGTGCCTTTGTGCCTCCGTGAGAGCAATTTTTTCTCACAAAGGCACGGAGACACAGAGTTCCGGGTCATTGCGTACGCCGCTCACGTCCCTGCAGACACTCATTGTCGCGGCCCAGCGCTCTGGCTTCTTTCCCAAGCGCTCATCCCACGCGGCGGAAGAACTAAATGGTGAGCCCCCGCCTTACAAAACATTCAGACTCAAGAAA
>CANHVD010000199.1 GCA_947463775.1 Planctomycetaceae bacterium
ATGGCAATGACCCGCGAGATCCCTTCCGAAGACTGAAACAACGGTAAGGCCGCCTGCGTCAACCAAAGCAGAGGTGCAGCATTCATTCTCATGATCGAATCGAAGCTAGCTGGGGTTGCCTGTGTCAGGGGGCGAAAACCTCCTGCGGCGGCATTGCTGACAATGATATCCAGCTTGCCAAATTGCTCATCAATGACGTCCATCATGGCTTGCACATCGTCTCGTTCCGAAACGTCAGCCCTTACTGCGATCGCCTGACCACCACAACTCTGGATTGAATTGACAACTTCCTTTGCTCCTTCAGCAGAGTTCAGAAAATTGACAATCACCGAGGCCCCGCAAGCCGCGAGTGACTCTGCGCACGCACGGCCAATACCCCGAGACGCCCCGGAAACCAGTGCCACTTTCCCATTGAGATCAAACATTATTTCTGCTCCGAAATCGGCGTATCGATGAAATGCTCGGGGTGTGATTCAGCGCCCGCAGTGTCGTATGAAGTCCGTAGGCTTTCGCCCATCCGGATCAATTCTGTCAGGAACTTCTGAAAGGCATAGAGACGTTCCTCGCAGCGACCAAACAACGAATGATCGGTCGCGACTTGCTCACCACGCTGAACATGCTGGAAGATCTGAAGATCCTCTTTCAGGACCTGATGAGACAGCCAGGCCGTGACTCTTGCCCACATTGCTGCAGTCAGCCGCGAAAATGGATTTTTCCGCAATGACTGCCGACCGTATTGCCAAACATTACTTGACGCGGTTGTACTGCCTGTCGGCCGCACCACCTGGAACAAAGTCAGCGAGTCCGTGTGTGAGACAAGCAGATTTGGAAACACGTGATGGTGTTGATACTTCCCCAGAAACGGGGCTCCCATGATCTTCAGCAGGAACTGCTCGTAGAATCGCATGAACCTGTCAATAAGCCGTGGGCCAACAAACGATGTGTAAAATGACGTCGAAGACGATGAGAGCGAATGATGGCTTTCTGATTCGCCTGGATCTTCGCCGAATGAATGAGGATGAACCTCCGGGATATGGTAGCTTTCCAGAGAGACTTCCACTGGCACCTTCCAGTTGGAGGGGGCTGAAACGTTCAGATGAGCAATCGGCCTCCACACGGCCGAAGAGGTCCACTCTTCAAATCGCTCGAATAGGTCTCCCATCCATTCTTTCAGAGAGGGGCCCTCGGGGGCGATTCGCACAAACAGAAGATCGCCGCATTGTTCAAGGGAGAATTTCTTCAAACGAAAGCGGTCACGATCAAAGTTGGGGAAATTCTTCGCTGCAGGGATCTTTCTGGTGCGACCATCAGCTCCGTACTCCCAGCCATGATAGGGACATTTCAGTTTTTCGCTCTGGCCAGCCGCAGCGGAAACAAGAGTGCAGTGTCGGTGAGCGCAAACATTCAATAACGCAGACAGTTCTCCCTCAAAGTTGCGCACCACGACCGGGATTCTGCCGACTTCCGCAGCCAGATATTGGCCAGGCTTGTTGATCGAAGAGACCAGTCCGACCAGTTGCCAGGTCGTTTCGAAAACGTACTGATTCTCCCGTGCTAACGCCGCCTCCGAACAATAGTCCTGTGGAGTCAACGGCGCCTGAAATGATACGGTTGTTTGGTACATGAATGATGGTTCAACTGGTCTTTAGCCAGCCGATTCGATAACCAGTAACGGTCAATAATCGATCGCCGTTATGCCCCTGCAACTGGAAGTTCCAGACGGCCCCGGAATCCGAGAGATTAGTCTGCTGGATTCGAACGAGACATGGCTCGCCAGGATCAGGCAGACGACCGAATTCGATCTGGTCAAATCGCACTGGAAGACTGGGCTTCTGGTGACGATGCCATGCTGCATATCCAACGGCGTACAGACACGCATCCATCGTGGAACAAGGGACTGTAAACCCGCGGGCACGAGATCCACCAAACAACTGCACTGGCGCTGAGGAGGCAATTCGACCAAAAATGGTCTCTCCATCATCTGCGATTTCTCGCAATTCCTGAAGTTCAGGGCCATGATAGATCAAGCCCTCGGGGTCAACATATTCTATTCGCTTCCAGACAGGATCGTGCGGACGCTGAAATACGGCATTCGAAGGCGTCTGCTGAAAGCCGCGGCTGATATCAAATATCGCCCGGAAGAACTCTCGATCTTCTTCGACCATTCGGCCATCACGTCGACGCACATCTGCAAGCAGTCGACATTCGATAGTTCCATCTCCTGCCGGACGTGTCTGCACAGTCACTGCCAGCGGATCATCCGTAGAGAACCTGATCGCCTGTAACGCACGTGCTTCAATACATACGCCGGGACTTGAACCGCCCGTTCTTACTCGAACAGCTTCCGCCATCAGCTCAAGGGCTACTACGAACGGCAGGGTAGGACGCCCCTGAACTCGATGCTGTGAAAGGAATCGATCGGTGACTGGATTGAGGGTAACAACACTCGAACACACTCCATCCGCATGTTCAGTGAAGCTCGTCGGAATGAGTGGCACCGGCAATGCCTGACCAGCATCTCCGGTGAGCGACAAACGCTCCGCAGGAAAGAACTTTCGGAAGTAACTTTCATCAGTGATCAGGACTTCCGCTTCGCTGCCGCCGAATTCGACTTCATTCATGAAGTGCTCGATGCCCTCCCGAGCCGGCATGAACTCCATGTCGATCATTTCCAGCGCCAACTTTGCTTCGGGTTTCGTGGCCATGCCAATGTCACCCCAAGCATGCCAGTGAAAGGTAAAGCTCCGAACCTCAGGACGGTCGCTTCTGTATCGATCGACAATCTTGGCCATCATATCGTTGGCCAGAGAGTAGTCAGTGTGGCCATTGGCACCAAACCGACCACTGATCGATCCGAAGGCTACAAAACACTCCAGCGGATCAGTCTGCGTTGCCTGCATCAGTGCGAGCGACCCATCAATCTTCGCCTGCAAACACTTCTCAACTTTGTCGGGACGCTTTCGATCAAACCGAGCGTCCTGGCCAGCTCCTGCTCCATGGATGACGCCGTTCAACGGTCCGAACTGCTCCCGAATTCTCCGAACCGTAAGTTCCACATCCGAAAAATCTGAAACGTCGCAACAGTGGTAAGTGGCTTCAACATTCTGACGGCGACATTCACGCAGAGTGGCGTCAATCTCAATCGCCTTTTCTGTGTTCCGCCACGCTTCAACAGGATTCTCTCCGCGAGAAGACGCTTCCTGCATTATGCTGCGACGCACGCCGCCACGATCAGATGCCACCATCCGCACGAAGTCATCACTTAACTGCGGGGCAGGGGCGGTCCCCAGCATGTGGAGCCGCAGGTCATATTTCTTCGCGAGGGTCGTAGCGATCACCGCGGTGATTCCGCGACCTCCTCCCGAAACAATCCATGTTCCACCCCTGGTTATCTGCTTCTTATGGCCAAACGCCGCTTCTTTCAATGGGGCGGCAATCGCCTGAACCGATAGTCGTTCGGGCTCCTGAGGAGTCACTGTTGACGATCGGAAGGCAATCTCCATGTCGTACGACGGAACGGCCAGCTCCTGCATAACTCCCGCTGCAATCTCCGACATGCTCATGCCGGATCCCACATCGACTACCTTCATGGGCGTCGTTCGAAACCCACGCATCCAGCATTCGATAAGCATCGCTTTCACGAGCCCTCCAACGGCCTCTATGCTGCGCACACTTCGCCCGCTGAAGCCGAAGTCTCCTCCCAGTTGGGTCACTGAAACAACGCTGGCATCTTCCATTCGGTTGGCATCAATAGTCTTTTGCATCCAGAGCTGACAAATTCTGAATGGCGAAGTCAATGCGGCAGACCGACGCGATTTCCAATCAGACTCTGAAAGACTTTGCGCCGACCGATTGTCGAACGCCATTGTCAGAAACAAATGGGGCGTCGGCGTGTGCTGCCAGAGTTCACTGAGAGTTCTCTCGATCTGCTCGATCGGGCCATCGGTATTGAGCACAAACACCTTTTGCCCAAGCTGTTGTACGCGATCCGCAATCGCGTCCGCGAGAGCGTTGGCACCGAGGATGAGAACGGCTCCTTTGAGCTCAGGAGTCAGTGGCATGTCTTTCCGCCGAGGTGCAGACACGACTCGCAATGTGTAACGATTTGTTTTTTGACCGCTGCTTTCTTTGGGTGCAACTGACGGAGAGTCGTCGCGATCAGAAGTTACAGCCCGCTTTAAAGTCTCCTCAACAGGAATCCTTGTCAGACGATTGGCCGCATGGTCCTGCTCCAAAACCAACGATGCAGCTAATCTGACTGACGAGTCTGAAACACCGGCAGCTTCAGCAATCCCATTGAGATGGGCGACTTCGGAAACCGACCAAGCTCTGTCCTGAGCAGGAACGTTCTGCCCATAGACCATTGATCGCAGGGCTGCGCGAACTTCTGGTTGATACTTTTGACCGACAACGGTTCCTGTTGAATGAGCAGTCTCAGTTGACTTGCCCCGACTGTCTGCCGGAACAAGCCACGGAGACCAGTCCGAAGACAACGCACTGACCGGCGCAACGCCTCGCACCTGCGACGTCGCTGACACAGCAGCCACTCCCGGCGGTCTTGCTGATACGGGATTCAAGGAAAGCGATGACCCGGGCGAAGTTGAAAATTCGTGCCGACTTCCCCACGAGTTATCAGCACTCTTCACGACAGGAGGTTCAGCAGGCGTAGCAACCATCGAATGAATGCCCGACGCTTGTGGCCCCTCTTCAGATCCACTTGCATGCGTGATCAGAAACTCACGAATTCCACGCAATGTTCTGAAACGAGCCTGCGCGATGGACTCCAGTGTCAGCGACTCCAGATTGAACTGCTCACGCATCTCACCAATTAATTGCGCAAGCTTAATACTGTCCAGTCCCAGATCGGCCTCCAGGTCAGCATCGATATCCACGATGTCACGTGAGTATCCCGTCTGATCGACGACATAGTCAATCAGCAGTGCGTCAAGTCGATCGCTGGACGGAAGCAGGCTGCTGTTGGTTCGCACAGGAGCTGAAAGCACAGCCGGATGAACTTCCACAGATTGAACTGATGGCTGAACTGGAGAAAATACTGTCGCCGTTTGCACCTGCTGAGGCTTGCTGTCGGCCGCAAGCTTCTGCGCGACACGAACGGCGTCATCCAGCGTTCTGACAGAGTCCAGCCGCAATGATTCAGGTCGAACAGTCAGACCCATCCATTCGCCGAGTTCTCCCAGAATCTGTGCCTTCTTGATACTATCAACACCAAGGTCTGCTTCAAGGTCTGCTTCGAAGTCAATAATTTCCGGAGCATAACCGGTCAGCTCAATGACAAGATCTCGAACGAAGGCTCGCAACTGCGCATCGGAGAATGCTGGTGTGGCAACAGCAGCTTGTATTGGAACAGCGGAAGTGACGGCTTCTGACAGCGTTAAGGGCTGAAGAAAAGGCTGATCGGGTTGCGATGGCCGGCTTACCTGCGATCCCACTTCAGGCGTATCTTTTTGAACAGGCTTCCTGAGGCCTCGCCGCGACTTCGTGACATCAATCACTGCTCCGGATGAACCCACGGCAGCAGAACTAGTACTCTCGGCCACAACGATTGGCGTTGGGACGACTGATCGAGATCCCGAGTTGTTTACCTGCGGCTTCATTGTATTGCCGGTCACGCATTCCACGACAGCATTCACCATTGCCATGCGTTCGATGTATGACTGTCCGGGCACATCAAGACTCAGACACAAAGCCTGGGAGTCGACAATGTCGCGATTCATGCGAGTCAGCACATCATTGGGGCCGACTTCGAGGAACACTCGGAAGCCTTCACCAAGCATTCGCTGAATCGACGGCAGATACATCACTGGCTGAGTCAACTGACGCACAAGGCTTTGGCGGATCCCGGATGGTTCTGCCAGATATTGGACGCTCGTCGCAGACAGGAATCCACAAACTGGAGGGCGCATCGACACACCGGCCGACATTCGTTCAAACGCAATTTCTGCGTCAGCCAGAAGGGGAGTGTGAAACGGAGCCGGAACCGGGATCGACATTGATGCGAGTCCCTGTCGATCCAACAGTGCCTTGGCACTCGAAATTCCTTCACGACTGCCCGCAATGACCGTTTGTCTCGATGAATTCAAATGGGTGACATACGCTGGTAACGCAGCGGACTTCAGAATCGCATCGACTTCATGGACTGCAGCACGGACTGAAAGCAAGCCACCCGGAGTTCGCATGTGCGACATCACGGCATTGGCTCGGTGTTTGGCCAGCTCGACCGTTTGCGATAACGACGTTACGTTTGATGCAAGTGAAGCGGTGAATTCACCAAAGCTGTGTCCGAGAACTGCATCAGGGCGATGGCCTTCCGCCTTCAACGCTTCCGTCAACGCAGCTGTGACTCCCAGAATCCACGCTTGTGCCCACCATACGTCTTCACCGGGTTTGATTGAGCTATTGCCGAAAGCATCGCTCAGTCTGGGAAGATGGTTTGCCGCATAAAGGTCATCCACGGCAGCCAGTGTTCGCCTCGCGTGTTCGTTCACGGCGAAAACGGCAGGTTTCTCTGTGTAATGCGATCCTTGCCCGGGGAATAGCCAGGCAACACGTGTTGCTTCATTAAATGTCTGCCAAAGAATCACTCGTTCACGATCAAGTACAACGCGGAATCGGCCAGACTCCGCGGATTTAATAGCGGCATTGAGTCGATCTTTAAGTTGCCCGGCATCGCTGGCCAGAATTACCACACGGAACACGTCGTGCTCTGTGAAGGCAGGACACGAATTGCCAGTGCCTGAAGGGCTGCTGCCCCGATTGACCTGCGACAACTCGAGAAAGCGATTTGGTGACTGAACGGCCTCTTTCAGCAGCCTCAGCAATTCTGCACCAGATGTGCCTCCAAATCGCACGCTGAGTGGCAGGCCGTGGGGTGTTGCAACGGGATTCGTCATGATTCGAGTTACTTGATGAGTCGATAAATTTTGAGGGAGAACCGAGTTATTGTTCTTTGGCGAAATTGCCGGCGGGGGAAGAACCTTTTGCCGAAGCGAGACTTTCAGGTCTGCCTGAATGACGACTCCGTCCACTGTTTTTGTAGCAACGGGAATTGTTGAGTGCCGTGTCGAGTCTGGTGCATACGACTCCACATCGGTGCCCAATGTTTCTGCTGTGATTCTGACCAGCGAGTGTGCTCCCGCAAGATAACCGATCTTTCGGACAATGGCGGCGTCGGCAGCATTGAGTGTCTGCGTAGCCTCACTGCGTTCTCCAGAATTCAATAACGATCCCTCAGGACCGTACGAAGTCCGTTGGCCCGCTTCGTTGAGGATCCCATAGATAGGCAATCCCAGCCGCATCGCGTCCGAGAGTCGACAAAGCATTAGAGTCACAACGCCTTCGCCCGGGAGAATCTGATGACAATCGTCGGGAACATCGTCGGGACTTCCGGATCTCACGAGCCGTCCAGTCATATCGAGCGCTTCAAACGCTGACAGGCTCATTGATCGCTGAGCAGAACCGCAAACAACCATGTCGCAGGTTTCTGCTCGGAGCTGATCCATCGCGACAGTCAACGCCGCAAGCCCCGAAGTATCGTCGCTATCAAGTGCAGCGGCCCCCCCCATCAGGTCGAATGTTTTGGCAACTCTGGAGGCCAGCGTGCTCGCTGTGAAACTTCCTGTTTCGTCCAGCAGGGCAGGGCGATTCTTAAGGATAATCTTCCGGAATTCTTCAGTAGTTTTGCCGGCAAGGTCCGAAGAGATCCCTTTGGACAGCATTGATGCCATCATTCGCTGGCAGATTTCAGGCAGCCTCATTCCAACCTGAAGCTGATCTCCGAACTCACCACCAAAGATAGTTCCGATGACAACTCCGACCCGTTGACGATCGACAGGCCACACGGGCTCTTTTGCGGTTGATTTCTGTGCCGTCGAATTAACAACTTCCGAAATTGATGCCGCAGAATTCGTCATCTCGGCCAAAGCCTGAGCGACAGCATCAATCAACATCATTTGAACTGGATTAGCTTGCTGGACCTGCTTCGGCGGAATGCGATAACGAGCCCCATCGAAGGTGAAGTCATTAATGAAACCTCCGCGACAATGGGGCGACGAATATGTCAGAGGAGATTCGCCTGAAACAATTCCCGCACCATTTCGCCATCGCTCCACCGGCGCGTCGGAGATAGCGGAATGGGGAGAACTCAGGACTGTTCGGAACTCGTGCAGGTTCTTCGCCCCGGCAACGACAATTCCACGACCGACGATGGCAATTGGTTCCAGAACACGAGATTGCTCGTTCGTTTCAGCGACTCGGTTCATCCCGGGGGCCATTTGTCCGCGATGCTCTTCAATAACAACATGAGCATTCAAACCGCCAATACCGAAAGCACTCACCGCAGCACGACGTGGGCGCCTTTCGAGTTCTTCTTCCGGCCACGCAGCTCCCGCGGCAACCACTCTGACCGGCGCTGTTGACCAATCATAATTGTGATTTGGATGCTCAAATCGCAGGGACGGAGGAATCTGACGACGGTGCATGGCCAGCAGAACTTTGACCACACCAATCAACCCAGCAGCTTCCAGCGTATGACCAATGTTGGACTTTACGCTTCCAAGGAGAAGCCGTCGCTGCGGCAATCTGCCATCCGGAAATGCGGGACTTCGATCAGCCAGATATCTCAATGTTTCCAGCTCGGTCGCATCGCCCAGTTGAGTGCTGGTCGCATGCGCCTCCATGTAGTCGATGTCCAACACTGCAGAATCGCCATATGCTCGCTGCAGGGCCAGGACCTGACCTTCCATTCGTGGAGCCCAAAGACTGCGTCCCTTACCATCCGATGCCATGCCTACGCCACGGACGACGCCTAGAATTGGCAGTGAGAATTGTTCGGCTTTGTCCTGCGTCGTTATGACAATCGCGACATAACCTTCCGAACTCACAAGACCGCTGGCACCATCGTCAAATGGTCGCGAATCTGTGGCCGTGCAGGCCTGGGAGTGAGAAAAGAGAATCAGGTTGTCAACATTGTTGTAGGTCGCTCCCCCCACGATCGCACTGTCCAGCCGACCTGCTCGAATCGCGAGTATTGCCTGAGACAGGGCTACCAGAGATGAAGCACACGCGGCGTCGATGACAGACCGCGGACCAGTGAGGCCCAGAACCCGCGATGCTAACGCTGCTGCCTGATAAGCATGAAAACTCGGAACAGCACCAATACGACGAGAAGGACGGACTTCTCGAACGGAATGAGCCACTTCAGAAATAATCTGTCGACGAACGTTCTCAGGAAGCTG
>CANHVD010000200.1 GCA_947463775.1 Planctomycetaceae bacterium
CCGAACTCGTTCGGTCGGCGGCCTCGCAAGTGGATGGCGACAGCAAGAGCCACGTCTCGGGCCTGAACGGAATAAGTGCTCTCTATTTCACGCCCGGAAATTAAATCGCCCGCAGTTTTTCCTCGAGGTGGCCAGATCGGGCGCGAGGCCATTTCGTCATTCAGAACTTGTTCCACAGCCGGCAATGAGTCAGTTTGCTGTAATGCTCCGAGGCATAGCAAAGAATAGGCAGCGCTTTGGTTGTAGACGTGTCTCTCCAGAGTCCTGAGAGCGATCTCTCGTCCGACCGAAAGCTGATACTCGATCGACAGCAACAAAGGTCGATCTGCCGCGATCCCCGGACGTTTCAGCCACTCGGAAGTGAGAGCTCGGATTGTACCCGCATGAAACCCGTCAGAGATAAGTTTTCCAAATCGCGAATCCTGTAAAGACTCCGAAATGTTGGTCGAAGTTGCTCGCCGTAATACAACGTTCTCATCACTGGCGACCAGCATGAGAGCTGCAGCAGATGCAACAGGGAACTCTTCCTCCAACTCACCATTACAGGCGGCTCGCAGACGTGTGCTGCGTTCTTCCAGGTGATCAGATAACTCCGAAGAAGAAAACATCCGATCCGCAAACAATGCTCGCTCGGTTTTGAGCATCTCCAGGTAAACCGGCATTGCCGCTTCAGCGTTTCCGGTGACCTTCACGAAACGATCCCAGTCCGGCATCCCAGCCAAGTCGCTCGGTTTCGGGTCTCTCTCAAGAGCTGCAACTCGATCATCGAACAAACGTTTTCGCAGCTTCGGAATCACTTGACGAAGTTGGACAGCAACTGGTTCAGTCGCGGTTTCCAGTTTTTTTTCCAGCAACGCAACCGCAGGCGCATCAAGTTGCAGCAACTGGGTAACGGCCTTTTGACGCTTAGGAAACGCCGGCGAGGCGAGATCAGCGACCAGCCCGTCCACTGTCTTTTGCAAAGCGGTGGGCTCTTGCAAAGCGTCGCCTACCGGAGCCTTCACTGCTCGCTCGGCCCCCTTCTCACCGTCCTGCGCAACCGCTGTTGCCGCAGAAGCGGCCAGCATTGCAAAACTCAGGAGGATGAAGTTTCCGGCAGGCATGGAATAAAATTCGACAGCTAAGAAGGGTGGGAGTAGGACTCAGGCTGGGAGAGATTCCGTGAAATATCGGTGTTTTCATAGTTTCACGGCAAATTGAAGACGACACGGCTCCGCGATCCTATCGCCATGTCGGCAACTTTCTTACCAGCATCCGTTTTTTGACCCGCAGATGGCCTGAAATGCCGGAAAAACCGGTAAACATTGTCACCTGACCTTCAGGAAGCAAAGCCTGGGTATGATCAAAACCACAGCACTCAGGAACGTTTCCAGCGAATCAGGGTGTAGTCGCGATTGATGTTCAAAGTAGGTCTTTTCTCTCAGAAAGGACTCTCGCCGCAGGGCAAACCATGTGTGCCACGGGCTGAGGATCGCAACTGGCTTGATCAATCCCACTGCGCAGAGGTCGCGACCCGCCGCGACGTCCTCCTCGGCAAGTCGACAAGGAGCACCTACCTCAATCCGTGACTCCCCCGTTTGGCGGCGAGCCCCTGCTCGGTGGCCGAAAACAGGACACATGGGTAAACTGCGCAGCATTGAAAGATTTAAAGGCGGCCTCTGTCGCCCGGAATTAACGCTTACCTGGAGTCGTGGGAACCATGAAAGACAAGAAGAAAAAGAAGTCCAAGGATGAGGTCATCTCCGCAGCTTCTACTGTTGAATCCTCTGGATCAGTCGGTTCGGTCGCTCGCGTGACAGAAATCATCGCATCGTCTCCCACAAGTTTTGAAGACGCCGTGGCGGTTGGTGTCGCTCGAGCCTGTAAGACCCTGCAGAACGTGACAGGGGCCTGGGTTCAGGATCAGAAAGTGGATGTTGCCGACGGCAAGATCACGGCGTTTCGAGTCAACTTAAAGGTCACGTTTATTCTGAACGATTGAGCGGACGGGATCTGCCACGACCTCGCCCAGGATCCCTCATGACACATCGCGTTGGCAGCTCTATTTGCTGCCAGTGCGATTTCTGGCGATCGGAAGTAATGCCTGCGCTAGCAGGAAGATGACCAGCGGAGCGATCCAAAGGATTCGTGCGGTGTGCAACACCCAGTTTGGCAATGCTGTCAACTGGGCGATGACCAGATACGCAACCATGCCAAACATCATAAAGGTCAGGACACCACACCCCATCGCCGTCATCTGACTCTTGAAGACTCCGCGCTCACTGCCGCTGTCAAAATGAACGTCGACGGTTCTTCGTCTTCGGAGCGATTTTTTTACAGCCTCGGCCAGCTCCAGACTGATCGAAAACGACTCCATCCATTTGGAGCAGGCTTCACGATTTCCAAAAAGCCAATCGATACGTGGAAGTGCGGTGACTCGTTCTGAAACACTCATCCGCTGGACTGTCGCGGAGGATCGCTGAATCCTCAATTCCGAATCCGGAACTGGACTCAATGCTCTCGGGCGGATCATCAGCGTCGCGGGCGGAGCAGGTGTTTCGACGGTCGATTGAGAATTCAGAGTGATCAAAAGAGACAGCAGAGTTCCATCGGGAGCCAATGACTCCAACGCTGTTACCTGGGTGTAATCAAAGCCACTCGCAGACAAGATATCGAGTCCCTGCAGAATGGTGATTGTTCGCGACTCGGGAGTTGAGATCTCGATCGGTATTTCTGCCGCAATCTGCAGAATCCCGCTTCGATCAATCGGCAGGCATTTTTCAATAGCTGGCAAGTCGGCCAACTGAAATCGACCGGTTAGCGGCACGATGCAATGGCGACTTTCATCCAGAATCAAATGCAGCTCAAACGAAAATGCTGGTGAGCATTCCAGAGGTGGAATGATCACGACATGCTTTTCAGCCTGTGTCGCTGCACGACACAAACGCAGGCTCTCTTCAATATCATCGACAGCAATAATGACGGCATCAACAGCAGAGTCCAGCATCGCATCTTCAGGCGTCGACACCAGACGCATCGAAATCTGTGCCGCAGCGACTGACTGAACCAGACGATCCGAAATGGCCCCGACAACCAGAGAATGCTCGTCAGAACCTGCGAGTTCCAGCAGCAAACTCATTGTCAGAGGATTACTTCCGATCACACCGAATTTCATGGATCCGTCTCAATTCAAAAACGTCGCCGATTCATCATCTGGTGGGTAGTTTAGAATGTCATTGGGTTTCGTACACGCGCCGAGAAGCCGACTTCGAAATACGAGGCAGATCAAAGAACTCGCTTTCTGTCACTTGGGAGTTTCGAGACTAAAGCCTCGAACCCGGTCCAAGCCCACGAGACCCACATGTTGCGGCTCGAGAATGACTCAATGAAATCGTTCTGGTCGACATTCGTTGATGACAAACGATCAGAACTTCTATCCCGAAAGTTCTGTTCTCGATTAACTTCCCGGAACACTTCCCCTGCAAAATCGGAGATTCGCACCCGCCATTCAGGAAGCTTCCAGACGGTACTTGTTCGAGTTGATTTTCTTGAAATTGGTGCGCGGTTATTGATTGAAAGCCGCCATCGAACTGTCCGCAGTTAAGTATTCTCACATCGGGCCAACTGTCTTCCCCAAACAACGGGCGTCTTCCGGATGATTACCCAAGGAATCCTTTCTGCCTGAAAGAACGCGTTTGGCAGGTCCCGCTTGCCGAGCGGGATTTTCGCCGCAAGGCAAACCCCATTTGCGATCCGCGGCAGCAGATCGGCCCAGTTCGCTGGTTGACAGGCACACAGGTCGCAGCCTGATGCGAAGTCCTGCCCGGCAGGCAAGGACTTCCATCAACTGCTCCTCAGCAGGAAGGATCTGCCGAAATCTGCGGCTGCACCGCGAACAACTGTCCTGCACGATCTCCGATACACGGACCAGCAATTTGCGATATACTGGCGATTGGCTGAACCCTCGGGGCGATAATTGGTCTACGCTTTCAGAAAGACTGAGAGGCACTCCTGCTCTTCATCAATGCCTCGATTTGTTGCTCGAGACGCGTTCATTAAACAGCATTCGTAGAATTGGTATTCCACTTTTGTCCAGCGAACTACTCCCTGATGAGCCGGTGCAAACGCGAGGTTATGATCGTGCGTTCTGGCTGGCGTATCTGTCAAATGGGATGGCGACTCTGGCCAACGGGATGATGGTTCGTTACTCCGACTTTGTGGACATGATCGGTGGTGACGAACAGCAACTGGGACTGATCGTCGGTGTCGGAATGATCGGCAGCATTGTTATTCGGATTGCCCAGGGAGAAGCGATCGATCGCATCGGGGCGGCTCGAGTTTGGTTCTGGTCTGTTGTGGTCTACACGTTCAGCCTGCTGCTGCACTTATCGATTACCAGTGCAACAACGCCGGGCGTGTTTCTTGTGCGAGCCATGATGCAGGCGAGTCTCGCCGGGTTCTTCGGGGCTTCGATTACCTTTGTTTCTTTGCGAGTTCCCCCGAAGCGTATGGCCGAGATTGTCGGCGCGTTGGGGACGTCCGGATTTCTGGGACTGATGATTGGCCCGCTGATCAGCGACTGGCTGGGAGGCGGAGATCTCACGCAGGAACAGATGGTCCAGCGGATGTTCTGGACGGCCGCAGCTTTGGCCTTAGCCTCCGCAATTGCCACGTGGTTCGCAGTACAAGGAGCAGTGTTGCCGGTTCGACACGCTCGTCCACCTTTGCTATCGGTCATTCGTCAGTATCACCCGCTGATGATTTCCATGACCGCGGCCGTCATGGGAGCCGGGTTCGCGATCCCCGCGACATTTTTGCGTCCATTCGCCATTGAAGCCCATCTTTCCCACGTGGGCGTATTCTTTGTGATCTACGCGATGACAGGTTTTGGTGCACGCCTCGCATCGCGTTCGCTGTTTGAACGCTATGGAAATCGCCCGTGGATCGTGGTTGGACTTACGTTGTTGTCGATCAGCTATTTGTGTTACGTACCGGTGACGAACACCTGGCACCTGATTGCTCCGGCCGCGTTAGCCGGCATGGCGCATGCGTTATTGTTTCCTTCGATTATGTCGGCCGGGACGGCTGTTTTTCCGCGCCGCTATCTAGGAGTCGCGACGTCCCTGATACTTGCGATGTTTGACGTCGGCACATTTATCTCTGCCCCGATCATTGGCATCTTTTTAAGATACGCCAAGCCGGAGACTCCGTATGCTTATCAGTTTATGTTTGCCGGGGTTGCGGCCGTCTTTGCGGTGGTGACGATTCTGTTCATCTGCAGCTCGGCGGGTCACGCTCGCCATGCGGAGGAATGAATAATGAGCGACATCAACTCGCAGCCGATTAACACAGCGTGGCCCATCACAGACGACGCAATCCGTGCGGTGTTCGAATCCATGATGGCCGACGGTTCCTGGGGACGCTATCACGGCCCGCATTGTGCTCGTCTGCAAGAAGAACTTGGCCAAATGCACGGTGTGGAGTATGTCATGCTCTGCAGCAGCGGGACATCTGCCGTCGAACTTGCATTGCGCTCGGTGCCCGTTTCGGCCGGGGATGAAGTAATCCTTGCGGCCTATGATTTCAAAGCCAATCTGATCAACGTTCTGACGGTGGGAGCGACTCCGGTTCTTGTCGATGTACTTCCCGGTCAGCCTGTGATGGATCTGAAGAATCTGGACGACGCCATCACCGAACGAACGAAAGCGATTGTCGTTTCTCACCTGCATGGACATTTCGCTCCGATTGTGGAACTCCGCAACATCGCTGGCGTTCGTGGCATCGCAGTGATTGAAGATGCCTGCCAGTCTCCGGGAGCCATCATCGCAGGGCAGCGAGCTGGAAGTCCTGGCGACATCGGGGTGTTAAGTTTTGGAGGAAGCAAACTGCTGACATCCGGGCGTGGCGGTGCCTTGCTGACATCCAATGCTGCGATGGCTCAGCGAATCAAGTTGTATACTCAGCGTGGCAACGAGGCTTATCCGCTGTCAGAAATGCAGGCGGCTGTCTTGTTGCCACAGTTGCAGCAACTCGATGCACGCAATGCCGCTCGCCAAATTCGTGCTGTCCAACTCGCCAATTGTCTTTCTCCGCAGAGTGTCCTGAAGCCGACTTTGACTGCGGATGAATTCATCCCTGAGCTGACTCGGCCGGCCTTTTACAAATTCGGACTGATCCTTTCCGGTCAATTCGACTCGCCAGATCGCGAACAGCTTTCTGCGGAGGCTCGCAAGCTTGGGATTCCACTTGATCCTGCTCTTCCCGCACTGCATTTGACGCACAGCTCGCGTCGTTTTCGAGCTGTCGGCGACCTGATCAACGCTCAAAATTTACACACCCGTTTGATGACATTGCATCATACGGCGTTGCTGCAGTCGGAATCAGAGATCGACGAGATGGCCGCGGCATTGCTGAAGCTGGTCAACTCGCGAGTCAGCTGAGGGATCAGGTCGACTGGTGCTGAAGTCTCGCCTCCGGATCCGATAGTTGCCTCTCGGCAAGACGGAGAGAGATCGCGGGCATCCCGCATCAGGGGCCAGATAGAACGGCCGCGAGGCAGCTCATCACGGGCGAGTCCGTAATCAGGGAGAAACCCGCATAACGGCGCCATTCACCTGACCTCAGGCTGTAAAATTTGCAGCAATACGCCCCGCACGTTCAGGGGGAGTTCATGCATTCACCGCGGATCAATCATTGGGTAAACGTCCATCATGTTAAATTTTTCATTCCGCTTTTTTTTATCCTGCCGGCCTGACTCACTGTGTCGAACATTCGACTGTACACGGCAAAAACTGACCGCTGCTTCTGAATCGCCTGTGGTGTGAACACTTAAGCAAAGATCTTTCTTTCGGTTTTATGAGCCGAAATCGGGATCAAATTCTTACGCCTGAAGTCCATTGTAAAAACCGATGCCCAACACATCTCTGTCGTTTAAACGCCCCGAAGCCGATCTCGCTATGCTGGAACTGCTCGCATTGGAGTACCCCAATGTTGACGCGGCGATCGCCGAAGTCGCTCGATTGGCGGCAGTGCAGACGTTGCCGAAAAGCGCAGTGCATGTCATCAGCGATATTCATGGCGAAGACAAGAAGCTGCAACATGTGATCAACAATGCATCGGGAACGCTGCGGCCTCTTGTTGAAGAGATGTTTGCCGACCGCATGAATGCACAGGAGATGGCCGAGTTCCTGAAGCTTACGTTCTATCCGGCCGAGGTCACCGCACGACTGCGTCAAACACTCACGCGGCCCGAAGATGTTTTGGCCTATGCGACGCGCACTTTGCAGCCTCAATTGGAACTGCTGCGATATCTTGTGTCCAATTACAGCCTGCGACTGGCGACTCGACTCTTTCCGGCCGAGTACAGTGAACTGTTGCTGGAACTGCTGCATTCTCCCTCCACCGAACGTGGGCCGGAGTTTATCGGGGCAATGCTGGAGGAACTTGTCAAACGCGGCCGAGCGATGCACCTGATTCATCTGGTGGGCCGACTGATTCGCAATCTGGCGGTCGATGAATTGATCATCGGCGGAGACTGCTGGGATCGAGGTCCACGTGGGGACAGGGTTGTCGAATATCTTCGCCTGCAGCCGAACGTGGAATTCATCTGGGGCAATCACGATGTACTGTGGATGGGCGCCGCTCTGGGCCACGAAGCGTTGATCTGCACGGTGCTGCGTGTGTCGCTCAGGTACCGCCGAATTGGTCAGTTAGATGAAGGCTACAGCATTCCTCTGACACCGCTGGAACATCTGGCTCGAACGGTTTACGCTGACGATCCCGCGCAGTACTTCATGCCGAAAAGCAATGGCATGCGATCGAACGACGTCGTGGCTCGTATGCAGAAAGCAGCGGCCATTATGCAGTTCAAACTCGAAGGCCAGTTGCTTGAGCGGAATCCTCAATGGCAACTGGATCATCGACGCCTGCTGCACCGTATCGATCATTCTCGCGGCACGATCGAGATCGACGGCATCACCTATGACCTGCGAGACAAACTCTTTCCGACGATTGACCCGGCAGACCCGTACCGATTGACGCCCGAAGAGTTATCCTGCCTGGCTGTGATGAAGCATTCGTTTCTCAGCAGTCAAAAACTGCAACAGCAGATCCGATTTATGGTCGGACACGGCTCCATGTATCTCCGGCGTGATGAATGCCTGATCTTTCACGGCTGCGTGCCGGTCGACGCTGCTGGCACCTTTCTGCCGCTCAGTGTCGACGGGCAATTGTTGGCCGGCCGAAAACTCTTTGAAGGCATTGAAACGATCGTTCGCCGAGCTGTGGTAAATGCAGCGGAGCCGGATCTGGATTTTCTGTGGTACCTTTGGAGCGGTCCACGATCGCCTTTGTTCGGCAAGGATCGCATCGCGACCTTTGAACGCGATTTTATTCAGGACAAGAATTCTCATCGCGAGACCAAGGACCCTTATTTCACGTTGATCCACGAGGTGGACTTCTGCGACAAAGTACTGGCGGAGTTTGGCATGTCGTCGGAAGGTGGATTGATTGTCAACGGGCATGTGCCGGTGAAGGTTGAAAAAGGCGAGTCACCTCTGAAACGCAGTGGCAAGGCCATCACAATCGACGGGGCGTTCTCAGAGGCTTACGGCGACTACGGTTATACACTGGTGCTGGAACCCAATCGAATTGTGTTGGCAGAACACCATCACTTCGAATCTGTCGATGCAGCCGTACGTGACGGCATTGACATCGTGCCCAACGTGAAGGAGATCAAAGTCTTCAACAAACCTCGACGCCAACGTGACACTGAACGAGGACAAAGAATCCGCTATCGTTTGGAAATGCTGGAGCGTTTGATTGAAGCTTATCAAACCAACCGCCTTCATGAGCACGCGAAACGCTCGTCGTCTAATTCAATCCCCAATTGAGTCGACAGAACCTCCGCAATGACGTAAGTATTCGTCCACGGAAAATGGACATTACCAGCAGCCGTCAATGCATCCGTATCGAGGGCGATGAATTGCTAGAACAACAGTTGCACTTCACTCCGAAACAGGGATGGTTACCCCGGCGGAGCCTGCTAACACCAATCTCAATCAACTGATAGCCGATGCGAACACTTTGACCGAGTTGCAGGCTCGCCTGTCCAGCGTTTCATGGTTCATGCCATGCACTTCGGAAGTGATTGCTCGCATGGCGAATGCCGGGGACGAATGCACCGGGCGGCTCTGGGCGGGCCGCTTCAAGGCGA
>CANHVD010000201.1 GCA_947463775.1 Planctomycetaceae bacterium
GATGAAGAACTCTACTCCTGTCTGAATTCTGATCAATCATCGCAGGATGGTGCCGATCACTTTCGATACAGATTCGCATCTGTTTGTTGACGCCCAGTGCGGATCTTAAGAAGCAATCGCAGTCCTCGGTTTCGCGAGTCTCATCAACTCACAAACCAAGAGGAATCGATCGATCGCATGACTTACGGGGAAGCTAACGCAACTGATGGAATCGCGTATTTCAGCCCGACTGCACTGCCGCGAAACGATCGAGAGTTCTGGCTGCCGCACACAGCGACCGCACTTTTCAGGACCTGCAAACTCTTGCCTTAGCTGCGTGCACGTCACTCCATAATAGACCTGAATCACTGCAAGCAGAGAGATTTGGAAGTCTGGCAATCTGCGTGGGTCAATTCAAGAAGCGTCTCCTGGGGGCTATCGCTGGTCAATCCGGTGCAAACCGTTCAGGCAAGACTGCCAAGGTCGGTAGCAGCATCTCTCACCATACAGCGGCGTTTCACTTTAAGAATTCAATCCTACGGATTATTTGTGCAGGACAGTCACTGCAATTGATGTAGAAACTTAACCGGGAACACATGATCAGCAAAGAAAAATCGCCATCGGTATGCGTTTTGCCCTGATTCGAAGCGGTAATGAAAAGACTGAGGACATTCTCTGGCTTTTTGGATTGGGGACAGATTCGCTGCGGAGCATTTAAGAGTACCAGAAACTGCAGAGGATCGCCCCGAGCGTGTTCCCTGCAGCAGAACCGTGTGTTGTTTGATGAAGAATCATTCCTGAATTTTCGGGAGCTAAAGTCATCATGCGAAAGTGCTGGCAGGTTCATCAGGGGTTGTTTTGGCTGTCATTAAGAATTCATCAGAATTCCGAGGCTGAGAGAGATTTGTGCAGAGCTTTCGTTGCTGATCATCATCAGTCGGAGGCGAGTCGATTTGATCGATTACGATCCATGAAATTCCAGAGCATTCCGTCACTACGAAACCCGGAGCCTTGAAGCAAGAATTTTCCAGAATGCCCAACGAAACCGGGACTGGCTCCCCCCAACACTTCAGAAATGTTCGAGGAAAGAACTTGCGAGGTCGCTGCGCCAATTCGTTAGACCCTTCTGGTTGACTCGGCAGCATGGGGGGCATGGCTGCACGTATGAAATGCCAGCCGGATAGTGTCGACAACTCCGGCGTGAGAATGTGGGCACAAGAAAATTTGATGTGCATGATTTGGATAAGTTTTCGTGATGAACCGGGGCGTGTGCTGTTAAATCTTTTGTTTCGATAAGGCTGACTGTCAGCCTGCTGAATTTTTCCAGAGGGTAATCGGCCGATGAGTTTCGCAGAACAACAAACCATTGTCGTGATCGGCAGCGGAATGGTGGGTCTGCGGTTTTGTGAGCAGTTGACGGCGTTCGATGAGCGGCGACGCTATAAGCTTGTCGTCTTCTGTGAGGAAGCCAGATCTGCCTACGACAGAGTAGGACTCTTCAGCTTCACTGCTCAACGGGATGCCGAGAAGTTATTACTGGCAAGACGAGATTGGTACGAAGCAGTTGGAATCACGCTGCACCTTGCGGATCGTGCAATCCATATTGACCGGGATCGTCATGTTGTGCGGTCGATGAAAGGTGTCAACGTTGAGTACGATCTGCTGATCCTCGCCATGGGGGCTTATCCTCGGGTACCGTCAGTGCATGGTATTCAGAAGCAGGGCGTATTTGTTTATCGTACCGCTGATGACCTTGAACATATCGTAACCTCTGCAAGGAAAGCTCGGACCTGTGCAGTTCTAGGCGGCGGACTTTCAGCATTAGAAGTTGCTGGCGCGGTGTCTGAACTGGGGTTGCTGACTCATATTGTTCAGCCAGAAAATCAACTGTTGTCAGCTCATCTTGATCGGGCTGGCTCACAAACTCTGCTTCGGAGAATTCGTGATCTCGGCGTCAACGTCCATTTGTCAAAGACACTGACGGAGGTACGAGGTGAAAGCCACATTCAAGGAATCGTGTTTGATGACGGCACAACGCTCGATTGCGATATGTTGATCATTTCGGATGGAATTCGTTCACGAGATGAACTGGCTCGCCAGGCAGGAATTACTGTTGGTGAGCAAGGTGGTATTGAGGTCAATGACCGCTTGCAGACCAGTGATTCACGAATCTTTGCCATTGGTGAATGTGCTTTGCATTCGGGAACAAAGTTCGGAGTCACAGCGCCTGGTTATGCCATGGCAGAGACCGTGGCTGCGAACTTTTGTGGAGACAGTCGCCCATTTGAATATGGCGACTTATCGATAAGGTTAAGGCTCCTCGGAGTTGATGTTGCGTGTTTCGGTCAGTGGAAAACCGAGACTGAGAATGTCGCAGTCTTGTCTGAGGAAGATGCCTTTGCTGGAGTTTACCGAAAGCTGTTATTCACAATGGATGGGAAACAGCTACTTGGTGGAATCCTTGTCGGCGATGCTTCTGACGCTACGACTCTGGCAGCTCTGGCAAAAACCGGAACTGTTTTGCCCTGTCATCCACAGGACCTGATGTTGAGAAGGTGTTCAGAATCGGGTGAATCAAGCAGTGCTGAAGTGAGGGCTCACAATTCCGTCCGGGTTGGCCCGCCGAACTTTCATCGCAATGGCCCTGCATCGACCTATGTGCGGACGAACACTGATCCGTAACACTGCAATGTTATGGTGCAATGAACTCATGGTACGCTTCAATGCTTCAGCAATCCCCCTGCTCTGTCACTAATGCAAAGCTGACCGTTGCAGGATCTATGAACGGCTGATATTTCATTGCGAGAGTTGAGGAACTGTTATTCACCTGGAGTCGCAGCGCGCGAAGCCCTGCTGCTTCCAGCAACAGGAATCAGGGATTTCACTTCGGCGTCTCCTCGACTCGTTTGAGCTTGTCCCTGAGGGTTTCGCGATGAATCCCCAGGATTCTGGCAGCCTCACCGCGTTGTCCGCTGGAGTGTTCAAGCGTGGTTGAAAGAAGCGTCGGCTCTGTTGCCTTCAGAAAACGATTATACAGGTCATCCACGGTCGCGGACGGGTTGCTCAACTGTGCCGTGGTCCATGCGTGGATTGCAGAGTTGAGCTGAGTAACTGGATCTAGAGATGTTTCCACTGACGCAGTCGTCAGCAGCGACGTTGGATCAGAGAGATGCTGAGGCAGGATCGTATCCCCTCGACAAACAACGCTGGCAGACTCCACAACGTTGCGAAGTTCCCGAACGTTCCCATGCCAAGGTCGTGTCATTAGCTCACGGAGTGCTGCGTCTGACATCTGCAGGATGCGTCCTCCGCGAGGACAGTTCGCCAGAAATCTCTGTGTAAGTGCAGGGAGGTCTTCCAGACGTTCTCGAAGCGGCGGAACTTCGATTCGGAAGACGTTCAGACGAAAGAACAGGTCGCTTCGGAATTCCCCTGAGGAGACTCTTTGCTCCAAAGATCGATGAGTGGCAGCAACCAGCCGGAATGACGCTATTCGACAATCGTTGCTTCCCACCGGGCGCAGTTCTCCGGTCTCAAGGACGCGTAGAAGTTTGGCCTGCAGATTCAGGGAGACGTCACCAATTTCATCAATAAACGCGGTGCCACCGTTTGCGAGTTCCAGTAGCCCGTTGCGATCTTTGTCGGCCCCGGTGAACGCGGCACGGGAGTGGCCAAAGAGTTCGCTTTCAATGACGGTTTCGCTTAGCGCCGGAATACAGATCGGGACGAAACCACCCTTGCGATGACTGTGCTGATGGATGGCTCGGGCCACAAGATCTTTTCCGGTCCCGCTTTCTCCCGTTATCAGCACCGGGACATCTCGCTCAGCGACCAGAGCGATACGGCGGAAGACCTCCTGCATCTTCGGAGAACTACCAACAATCAACGCATCATCCAATTCTGCGGCAGCAGTGGCGGCAGAGCATGACTTCGGAGGTGTTGAAACGGCCTGTTGAACGACGGCGACTGCTTTGTCCAGATCAATCGGTTTTGTCAGGTAATCGAAAGCACCTCCATCGATTGCATCAACGGCGATCCTGAGGCTTCCGAAGGCCGTCATGATGATGACAGGGACTGTGACTGACCTGTCGCGCAGGAGCCTCAGGGCCTTGAGACCATCCATTCCCGGAAGCCGCACATCCATCACAATAACATCGGGAACATTGTGAGCGGCGATTACCAGGGCTTGTTCGGCCGTACCCGCGACATCCACAGAGAAACCCTCATCAGTCAGGCATTCTCGCAGGGCCCAACAGATAGATGGTTCATCATCGACAATCAGAACATGAGGCATTTTGATGGACTTCAGGAAATCAGCGTATGCGGCGAATCTGAAAACGAAATCGAGTCCAGCTCTCAACCCGTTCGCACGTTAATCTTCCATCTGCGGATTCGGCAACCTGTGCAGCCAACGTCAAACCCAAACCAATCCCCTCTGGTTTTCCTGTCACAAATGGTTCAAAGATTCGCCCTTTGACATCGTCGGCAATTCCAGGACCGTTATCAAGGACATCAACCAGAATACTATCTTCTATCAAGCTAACAACGACACGAACCTGACCACTGGGGCGACAGGCTTCAAGAGCATTCTGAATCAGGTTCAGCAATGCAGACTGTATCTGTTCGGCATCCGCAACAGCCAATGAATTCGGGACGTGTTCCGCAGAAAACTCGATCTCCAGGCCAGTGGCTGAATGCCGGAATTGTGGTTCAAGCAGATCACGAATTGTTTCCAGAATCTGATCAATTTGCCCCGGAAGAGGTTCCTGCTGGACATCTCGCGTAAGGCTTAGCAGGCCGCGAATCTGATTCTCAGTCAGGCTTAATTGACGATTTGCCACCAGCAGACTTTCCACATCACTGTTCGGAGATCGTCTCATTTGCAGTTGAATAGCCATACGAGCCCCGGTGATCGAATTTCTTAGCTGGTGAGCAAGTCCGCCTGCGACCTGCGTAATCAGAGTTGTGCGCTCTGACATTCGGATAAGCTGTGTGGCTCGCTGGAGATCGACAGCCATCCGATTGATGGAAAGTGCCAGGCTGGTGAGTTCATCATTGCCTGAGACTGGCAACAGATTCTCAAACTCCATCGTTGCAAGTTTACCAACATGCCGTTGCATACGATCAAGTCGAGCCCCCAGCTTTGCTGCGATCATATAGGAAAGCCCAACCATCGCCAGAAGAGTACCGCCTCCGATCAGGAGTGGCGGAAAGACGACTTCATTGCGAATTGCCTGCCATTCACTTTCAGGGATGAGGACCAATAACTCCTTCAGATCAGGGGACCGCTGAGCTTGAACACTGCCGATAAGCCACATCTCACCAGCAACTGAAACTGGTTGAAATTCACTAAGCCGGCCAAGATCAGGCACGGTCGCTCGTGGTGTTGAGAGGATCGACAACGCGCGAGTTTCGTGAAGCGTTGAGGCAGTCAGGATCCCGTTGGCGTCAGTCGCAATAAAGTCTGCCCCGGACAGCCCCTTCATCTGTTCGAGGACTGAGCTTTGGACCGGAAATCGAGATTCACTGAGCGTCCTCACAACCTGATCGAGACGTGCAATGGATTCACGTTCTGCCCGTTGCGCAGCAGTCCATGATGCGTTGAACGAGATGATCATGATAACAACGCCCTGCAACAGGGCGAAAGGCATCAGTATCTGGTTGCGAATGGGCCAGCGCATAGGCTGTTCGAAGGCAGAGTAAACCGTGTCCGGACCGGAATAGAGATTACAAAATGACAGGCAAGCAGCCATGTGTCACGCGAAGGTTACCCGATTCTTTGGATTTATACTCAGGCGGTGAACAAGAGTCTGCAGGGCTCATTCAAAGAAATCGCGAATGTGCTGAGTCTTGGCAGCAGGCTTCAATCTGAGTGCAACAGAGAGCCAGAAACGAACTTCGAATCGATCCTGTTTGTTGCAGCCTCATTTTCCCCTGACTATCCGACCAGTCTGTTTCTCTGAAGGAATCGAAAAGAACCCTCGCCGGAAGTTGAGCATCAGGAGCCCACAAACATCAACCATTCCAGCCTGCTGCAACGGTGGCGTTCACTTCTTCGTGAATACAGTCGCGGAAGACTGAGACATCGCGATACTCAAGTTCGATCAGCCTCAGAAGCTTCAGTCCGGAGAGATGCCATCCGCCTGGAATCCTTGAATTGTGACATTTTTCACATTCAAAGAATCGCCAGACACCCTCTTTATCGGGGAGAGCGATTACAAAGTTCTTCAGCTCGATTGGAGTAAAAGTCAATACGCCAACCCCAGCGCGGCGCATGTCGTAGGTCACGGCCGACGAAACTGCGGTAAAGTCCAGAATTTGTGGGCGATCAGCTTCGAACGGGATAATCCAGCAGCCAAGTGCCAATTGTCTTGATTCACTGCGTCGCCGGCTCTGGGTGATCTCATTGCGATATGCAATACCATCCATCTCATACTGAGATAACAGCCGTGCGAGTGCCACTGATGCCTTCTTCTGAGCATCCTCAGGCCGAAAGAAGTTAGTGATGCGCTCGAACATAAATTACGACTCGATATATGAGATCAGCCTGTCACACCGCTGTAGACATCTTCCCCGAGGGGACCCGTACACCAATTAACCAAGGGTAGAGTGTTATTTTCCGCTACAACTCTTTGAACTATTGATCGCCTTTGGGATGGTTCCTGTGGAATTTTTTCAACAAGTCCTCGTTCGATGCAGACGCCGAATCGGTTGTTCCGAATCGGAAGGTTCTATTGATGAAAATAGGTAGGGATTCCCGAACACGCTCGCTATTTGCCATGGAAAGTGGCGCATTGTGGCAACCAGGGTTGTTCAGCATCGACGAGTTCAATTTCAGAGATTGCTGCTGAGGACTGCTGGCGTATCGAGATCATGGCTTCTCCGCCGACTCTGCTGACCACAACTTATGGCTTCTCGAGTATGAACGATTTCCAGAGCTGCCAGACGATAGGCTTCGGCCATCGTTGGAAAGTTAAACGTTGTCTGAATGAATATATCCACGGGCAGGTTGGCAATCATCGCCATTTGACCGATATGAACAAGTTCGGTGGCGCCGTCCCCAACGACCTGAATACCAAGGATGCGCTGGCCATCAGGGCATGTCACCATCTTCAGCATGCCGGAAGGATTTGCTGTGATGTGTGCTCGTGCGATCCGTTCGAAACTCACCCTGGCGATTCTGGGAGCATCGAACTTCTCTCTGGCTTCCTGCTCGGTCATCCCAACAGTGGCGATTTCCGGAATCGTATAGATCCCTGTCGGCAGCGAGAGACTGGTTTGGCTTCGCACTCCGCTCAACGCATGAATAACAGCTCTTCGCCCCTGATCCATCGAGGCGGATGCCAGAGCCGGAGGCCCGATGGTATCCCCGACAGCGTAGATATGCGGGATGGCAGTTTGACAAAACTCATTGACTGTCAGAAGACCTCTGTCTGAAGCCTGGAGCCCTGCCTTCGCCAGCCCCAGCGAATCAATATTCGCCACACGACCGAGTGCCACGAACGCTTTATCGGAATCAAATGCCCGACCATCCGCCAGGATTGTTCTGACGGAACTCAAGCCGTCCCATTTGACTGCTGTTAATTCGCAGTTGCCAATGAACTCTCCTCCATTGGCACGGAGTTGTTGCAGGAAGTAGTCCACAAGTTCTGCATCGACAAAGCCGAGTGGCCGACTGGCCCTGTCCAGCATCGTGACCCGAACACCGAGAGATGAGAAAGTGGATGCATATTCACAGGCAATGACTCCGCCGCCGAAGATAGCAATCGATCTTGGCAGGTAGCTCATCGAAAGTATCGAGTCACTATCAAGAATATTCTCATGATCAACTCTGATGTTCGGAGGATTTCGTGGTCGCGACCCCGTCGCGATGATCACAGTATTTCCACTCACTGTGGTTTGTTCGCCGCAGACACGCGTAATCTCAATATCATGGGCGGACAAAAAACGGGCTCGGCCGTAGAGTCGCTCAACCCCAGCTCGCTCGAGACAGTGTCGGGTTGTTTCCTGATAAGCATGCACGACTTCATTCAGTCGCTTCATCAAGCTTGTCACACTGAGTTCAGCGTCATGGCTGATTTGGTAGACGTCTCCGCTGCGACGTTGAAAAGCAGCAAGAGTCAGGGCTGTTTCACGGAGAGTCTTGCTTGGGATAGTCCCATACTGCACGCAAGCTCCGCCAACCTGAGGCTCCTGCTCAATGATCAGGACACGGGCACCCTGTTCCGCCGCTTCCAACGCGGCGTTTTGACCTGCCGGGCCACTTCCGATCACAAGCACATCAAATGTCGGGCGTTCAGCGATCATGTAGTTGAGTTAACCCATTCCAGGATTTCATCTTGGTTTCGCAGAATGCTCTGAAATTGCTCCGGATAAATACTCAGCACCGTGAGCATTGGATGTGAATCGGAAGACTCTGGAGCGGGTCTCGAGGACAAGGCTTTGTCTGCGAGATAACTCGCCAGATTGATGGTTGCAGCCTGTTGCAAACACCCGGGAGCGTCCTGCGGAGAAAGCTGAAACTGAACGGCTTCTGCAACACGGGCTGAGAGGTCCCAGGAAATGATGAGCTTCGCGGCGAGCGAGATTCTGTGTTTCTCTGCAGCTTCGCAGATTTCGGCGTCTGATGCTGCCAGGCCATAACGACGCCGACGAGTTGCAAGCGCCTGAAAAAGAATCGGACGGCCGACATCGTGAAGCAGGCCGGAAAGAAAAGCTTCCTCCACGTTCATACGACGAACTCGAGCGATCTCCTGAGCAAACGCCGCTGTCGCAAGCGATCTTCGAAAAGATTGACGAACGTGTGCTTCAAAGTCAGGTACGTCGAAGATCTTGCATTGGCACGAAATAAGGACCACGATTTCCCGGACGCAGAGGAGCCCTAGTCGCGCAACAGCCTGCTGAATCGAGGATACGGTTACTCCGGTGGAGTAACGAACAGAATTTGCAATGCGAAGCAGATGGCTGGTCAGCGATTGATCGCGTTTTATCAAAGCTACGATGTCCGATACTTCGCAGTCGACGTCGCCTGTCAGTTTCAGCAACTGAGCGGCAACCTCAGGCAGCACTGGAAGCTCGCAGTCATCCGAACTGATCACAGCCCTGATCGCGTCCTGAAGTGACTCTGGTTTTCTGGCAATCGTTGTGCTCATGCCGTGTCTTTCCGCCTGTACTCTAGTCTAAA